>NZ_DATNPA010000680.1:0-15739 GCF_036703385.1 Allocoleopsis sp.
CGATTAGGTAATCGGTTTGATTTGTCTGGGGAGGAGTTACAAATTTATCGTCCGGATGGAAGCAAGTTTTATTCCTACGTTGAGATTTGTCAGCTCTTAGAACAGGAAAAGCAACGAGCTGAACAAGCAGAGCAGCGAGTGGAAGAGATGGAGGCGTTGTTAAAGCAGTATCGCGATCGGTTTGGGGAGTTGCCGGAGTCAGAGGGGTAGTGCAAGAAAGTGCGATTAGAGGCAGGAGTTGTAAAGGAGGATATCGTACTAGGGTTTTACAGACCTGAAATAGTGGCTAGAACTGGGTTTTTGGTAGCTTAATAAGTTATCTACAAGCTTGACTCAAACAGCGCGATCGCTGGATAGAAGCAGAGAAAATGCGATCGCTCACCATCTACCAGAAGGCTCCCATCATCTCCACAGTTGCAGTCACGGCAAAATACTCTCAGTCTCAACCTGTTTCTCATCCTCTTTGAGACTTTTCTCTCGATTGATAAATTCTTCAAACAGATTAAAAAATCTATCTATTGCAGTGCGTTCATCTGCGGAATGAAAAAGCAAGATACTTGCCCATAATTGCCCTGTCTCAACATTGAATCTCTCCCGCATCCATTTCAGAAATTCTTGAAATTCAGACTCTTGTTTCGTCAGTGGTACGACAAGTTCACGTCTAGCATAATAATATCCATCTAAATATGCCTGAAGGCTAAAGATAGAATGCCTGCCCAGATACATTGCAGGCCTTTTTTTGATCTTTTGTAGTAATTCGTAGAAATTATCCATGTTTAACTCACTTAACACCTACACCTAAAAGTCAATTTCCGTTACCTGAAATTCTTCCCCTGCTTCCAGAATAGGTGAGTAGAGGTTCTGCATCCAAACAGAGCGAGGAATTCCTTCACAGTGAATATTGTCAAACACAATCTCCTGCTCATCTATTTCAAGAGCAATACCTTCATGATGACCTGTTGTGGCATTCAGTTCTCCAACACTATCATCATAAATGCGTCCGTACAGTGGATCTTGTGACCCTGTATCTAGCTTAATATGCCTTAGAAGATAGCGAGGGTGATTAGTCGTAAACCTTTTCTTTCCCTTACTCCCTTCAGCCTTTGACTTATACTGAGTTGCGGTCTAATGTAGAATTTAACAAACCACAGAGGCACAGAGCGCACCGAGGTAAGAGAAAGAGAGAGTTATACCTTTGAATGCAACTTGGTATTACTTTTAGCTACTTTAAAATCAACCCTTAGATAGAGGTAAAGATTGAGCTTCACTGTTATGTTAAGTGAGTCTCAACCCAGGATTGGGCAGCCAATCTCCCAACAGGGTGTGCCTTGAAAGAAAGGCAAATTTTTAGTATTTCCACAGAAAAGGAGTTCAACATGAGTCTAGAAAAGCGCGTGGAAGCAATTGCCAAAAACTTGGAAGGGAAAGTCCAAGAAACTGTTGGAGAGTTGACAGGCAACGAAAATCAAAAAAGAGAAGGCCAAATGAAGCAGGTGCAAGCTTCAGCCATGAATGTCCGTGAAGACCTTAAAGATAAGGCCAAGAAGATAATCGACAAAGCTTAAAAATCCGAGGCTGGGATGATTGCCTCAACGATAGAACATTAACCCATGCCTAGAAGTAGTCAATACCAGAGTCGCTGGTAAAGCAAGAGTCCCAAAGAACTTCAATTTACTTATTTTTCATCAACCTAGCACAGAACCCAGTCAGGGATGGCTGGGTTTTCGTTTTCTATTGGCTGAGTTTCTAAACAGGTTAGCTCTGAGTGTTTTTATTAAAATTGGAATAACAGCGATTTATTCTGAGTTATAAATTTAAGAAAATGACTTGTCTAGACTATTTCTATCAACTTTTATCCCGCCGAGACTACAGCGTTTATGAACTCACCAAGAAAGCGCGGGAAAAAGGATTTGAACAAGATGAAATTACTGAAGCGATTGAGGAAATTCAGAGTAAAGATTATCAATCTGACACACGTTTAGTCGAAAGCATGATTACTTCCTATCAGGGCAAATATGGAAAATCTATGATTAAGCGCAAATGCCGTGAAAAAGGAATTAATGCCGATGTATTTGAGGAAATCTGGGAGTCACAAATTGATGAAGAGCAAACAGGAGAATTGGATGATTTAAAGGCTAAAGTCATGCGAAAGTACAAAATTGATGACTTTCTAGCCATCGAAGCGAAAACCAAAGCGAAGTTATGGAACTATCTTCAGTACAGGGGGTTTAATCCTAGTGAGGTGTTAATTCAATGGCAGAGGGAACAAGAAGAAGTGATTGAGTAATACCAATTGGCTTTTTCAATGTCATCTTTCACCCCCCCCTGCCCCCCTTATTAAGGGGGGAGCCATGAGAAAATATGTGTCAAACTCAAACCCAAGTGGTATAACCGAAATCATCAACTACTCTCCTAGGAAAATAGAGGGAAGAGGCACGGAGAAGAGATATTCATCCAGTAGGGTGCGTTAAGAACAACGTGAAGCACCCTTCTCCCTTTTATCGTTTCATATCCTCAACGGATTTTGGTACTGCTGCCGTCAGCACCTCATGTCCCGACTCTGTGACTAAAACATCATCTTCAATCCGAATCCCTATACCGCGCCAACGGTGATCAATTTCCGGTTGACCTTCCGCCGGTTTAGCGTCAAGACCAATATACAGCCCAGGTTCCACTGTTACTACATGACCGGGTTGTAACGTTTGCCAGTTCTCGCCATGCTTATAAACACCCGCATCGTGAACATCTAACCCCAGCCAGTGTCCGGTACGGTGCATGTAGAACGGTTTGTACTTCTCTTCTTTGATGATTTCTTCAATATCACCAGCAAGGAGTTCCAAATCCATCAACCCTTCAACTAATACTCGCACGGCGGTATCATGAAATAAATTGTAGGGGTTGCCGGGTTGCACTTGCGCGATCGCTGCCAACTGCGCCTTCAAAACCAGCTCATACAGGATTTTTTGCTCTGGGGTAAAGCGGCTGCCTACCGGGAAAGTACGAGTAATATCTGCGTTGTAGTACCCATAGGAACAACCTGCATCAATTAGCAGTAAGTCATTATCTTGCATCTGCCGATTATTCTCGATGTAGTGCAAAATACAACTATTAATCCCCGACGCCACAATCGAGGGATAGGCCGGCCCCAAGGCACCCCGCAAGCGAAAAATGTGTTCTAACTCAGCCTGGACTTCATACTCATAGCGTCCGGGTTGGGTAAATTCCCGTGCGTGGTTGTGGGCTTCAACCGAAATTTCCACCGCTTTCCGCATCATCTCCAACTCTGTTGGGCTTTTAACCAAACGCATGGCATGGAGAATGGGATGGGTGGATTCAATCGCAATCGGGCCGGTGCCGCGCTTGGGATAGGTTGCCATCAACCGTTGCCAGTGGCTGATAATACAATCGTTGAACTTGCGATCGCGTCCTAAGTGATAATAAATGCGATCGGCTTTTTCTAAATACTTGGGTAACTTTTCATCCAGTTCCGCGATGGGATAGGCTTCATTTGCACCGTATTTTTCCTTGGCGGCGTCCACCCCCGTCCGATAACCTGTCCAGACTTCTTTGTCCCATTCTTTGGGTTGAACAAATAGGATATATCGATGTTCTTCATGATGCGGCGCGAGTACTGCCACCGCTTCGGGTTCATTGAACCCTGTCAGATAAAAGAAGTCGCTGTCTTGTCGAAAGGCGTATTCCACATCATTGTGCATCACCGCAACTGGGGCACTGCGAAAAATCGCGGTACCATTGCCAATCTTAGCCATCAACTGTTCGCGGCGCTCTGTGTACTCGGTTTGCCCAATCATATCGGTTTTCACTAAGTTGCGGTGCTTTAACGCTTATCTTGTGATTTTAACGACTTAAGTCAATTCACTGGACAAGGTCTGCCAGAGTTATTATTTTGATGCTTTAAGGGGTTGCCTTTTTCAGGTGAGTTTGGTTGTCGCGACAAGGGTGCATCACCAGGTATTTTACTGAAACCCTACAGGCATTTTACTGAAAGTTCAGAGATTTAGAACTTCTATCACTCCTGAGTGAGGTGCAGATCCGCCCAAATCAGGTGTCATCTACCCACATCCATTTGCACAATAAATTTGTATCCACATTTATTAAGCTAAGAACTAGCAATGGCACATTTTCCTATCCAAGACTATGACCAAGTAACCCATCCCAAGATCAAGGCTGTATATGAGGAAATTCGCACAGAACTGGGATTTGGCATGGTTCCAAATTTGTTCAAGTCGATGGTGAGCAACCCTGACTTTTTAGAAGCCAGTTGGAAAAAATTTCGCTCAATCATCCTCCAGGGGGATGTGCCCCGCACGATTAAGGAAATGATTGGTGTAGCAATTTCCCAAGCCAATCAGAGTCAGTATGCTCTCCAAGTCCACCTGCATGGATTATCCGCGCTGGGGATTAGTGAAGAAGTGCTTCAGATGCTGGTTGCAGACTTTGACAACTGTCCACTGCCAGAACGAGAAAAAGCAGTGATTCGCTTTGGGCTACTGGCGGCTACTAAACCGCAGCATTTAACGGATGCTCATTACCAGCAACTGGAAGAGTTGGGGCTAGACTCATCAGAAATCTTTGAACTGATTATGACGGCGAACTTATTTACAGAAGTTAATCAATACACGGATGCGATCGCATTAGAAATTGACCAGTTATAAACGAGCTTGCCATACTTGAGCCATAAGCTTATAAAAAGAGTCACCCAACAGCCCAATCTCCAATTCTTCGCCTCCCTTGTTCCTTCTCCGTTGATTGAGCGGAGTTCTTCTGTTCAAGATAGGGACTTCCCGGATTTGCTTTGATGAGTTCTAACCCCTTTTCAATTAATGACGAAAGGCTCGAAGCTCAAGATCGGGAACAACTCATCGAGACAACCCGACACCTGATCACCGAGGTTCAAGCGTTATCAATACGCATTGCGGCGGTTAATGAAGTTGCTAATGCCCTTAATCGCGCCCTAAATTTAGATGAAATTTTGCGAATCGTAGGCAAGCAAGCCAAATGGTTGCTCGACTTTAAACACTGTAGTATTTGTCTGCAAAACTATGACGGTTCTTACCGCCTCATCAAGCTATTTGGCCCTGAAGTAGAGTATAACGCCTGTGATTTCCTACAGGACAAAGCGATTGGTCGCGCCTTGAAAACAGGACAGCCCCAGCTCAATCCTCAGGATTCTACCAACACATTCCTTGCCGCCTACCCCTCGCAGATTATTCTTGCCCTGGAAAGCGAAAATCAAATTCTGGGTTCGCTTAACTTTGCTACAACATCTGAAAACACCTACACTCAAGAAGATTTACGCATTGGTCACTTACTCGCCGTGCAAGTCTCAACAGCTATCCGAAACGCCAAGCGCTTTGAGGATATGAATCGACTGTTGGAGGAGATGAATAAACTCTACTCCGAATTAGAACAGGAAAGGCGTAAGTCGGACAGATTGCTTTTGAATACGCTTCCTCAGAAGATTGCTGAGGAACTCAAGCAAACGGGTAAAGTGAAACCTGTTCATTATGAGTCAGCTTCCATTTTATTTACGGATTTCAAGGACTTCACCCTACTCGCGGAACAACTAACTCCTGAAGAGTTAGTCAGTGAACTGGATTATTGCTTTTCGTTCTTTGATATGGTTGCTGAAACCCACAAGTTGGAAAAATTGAAAACTACCGGTGACAGTTATATGTGTGTTGGTGGAATTCCTACCCCTACACCCACCCATGCTATTGATGCTGTCCTCGCTGCTTTACAAATTAAAGCTTTTATGGGTTGGCGAAGATATGAAAAAATGCAAAAGCAACAACCCTTCTGGGAAATCCGATTAGGCATTCACTCCGGACCCTTACTCGCTGGTGTCATTGGTCAGAAAAAATTTTCTTACGATGTGTGGGGAGATGCCGTGAATACAGCCGCCCGATTAGAATCATCCAGCCTTCCGGGTTGTATTAATATCTCTAAGTCAACCTATGAGTTGGTGAAAGATTTTTTTGACTGTGATTATCGCGGTAAAATTGCCGCCAAAAACAAGGGAAATATTGATATGTATTTTGTCAATGGGATTAAAAAAAATTTGGCTCTCGATCCATTAGGTCTATTACCTAATGATGAATTTAATGTGCTTTATTCAGAAAAATATCAAAGATTGTACTCTTCTCGGTAATTGAGAGGGGCAACCACGGGGGATTGCCCCTACCATTAATTGAACTTCCGCTTTAGCGTAGTACAGGGTGAGGCTTCTTGCGGATTCACCTAAAATTTGTAACTCAGCAATTGAATCACAGAGCCGTTCCCAGGCAAATCGGATGCATTGAGAGCGATCGCATTGCTGTTGGCGCGACGCACGGTCATTCCATCCATCAAGGTTAAGAACTCATCCACCGAGGCAATATCACAGCTTGAGGCATCGGCGGCTTGGGTACGGTACTGAGTGGGAATTATCACTTTGGGATTGAGCTCACTAATGGCCTGCTTGGCTTCTTGAGGATTGTAAGCTTTAGCACCACCGCCTACTGGAATCAGCGCCAGATCGGGACGCCCAATCAAGATTTTCTGCTCGATCTCAATCGGTGCGGCAGCGCCTCCTAAATGCAGAATCTTCATGCCGCCTTGAGTCCATAGCCAAGCAACATTGCTACCAAAGCGGCGTCCCTTCATGCGATCGTGAGCGATACTAATTCCCTGTAATTGCAGGCCACCTACCTTATAAGCGCCCGGTTCATAGAGGATTCGAGGATCGCCTGGTAGCCCTTCGATATCTCCTTCATCTAGCAACTGGCTACTGATGAGTACCAAATCAGCCGCTACTTTCGGTGAGCGATACCCAGCGGTACAGCCTATTTTACGAAAGGGATTGACCAAAATTCGCAAACCACTTCCAGTAAACAAAAAGCAGCTATGCCCCAGCCATTGCACTGAAAGCCCACCCGTGGGTTTTTGTGCTAAAGATGAGCTAAATCCAGAAGCTATACCCGTTCCAAGCATTGTGAGCAGACTTGCACCTGCGTAGCGCATTAACTGTCGCCGTTTCATATTTTCTCGAACTAATTCCCCTATGATGACACTGAGTATAGAGGGAGGACTTTCAGCATCAAGGATGAAGTGTGACATCTCCAGACGCTGACCCTACGGGTACAGCGCTGGCTTCCAAAGCTCACGCCTTGGATTTCCTGGTTGTTCTCTTGCGAGATTGCGACACTTGCCTAGACTGACGTTCATCAGCCCCCGGTAGATCGTCTGCACAGGCTGTTTCCGTTCCGCTGTGCCCCAGCGTACTAATGAGTCTGATTCCTCTGTTTCTGATGTTTTGACATGCTGCCACATCCCTATCGGTTTGATACCCACAATGAGGACAGTCATGAACTCTAACCTTCAGGTCTTTTCTGACCTCACCACGACATTCGGGACACTCTTGAGAAGTCCCCCTAGCGTCAACTTCACTGAAGAACTTTCCACGCTTCCAACACACATACTTGACGATAGCTCTGAACTGACCAAAGGCTGCATCAAGCATATGTTTCCCAAAGATTCCCTTTGCGCTAGTCCGATAGTCTAAGTCTTCCATGAAGACCATATCACCGACATCGCAAAGGGCATGGGCTTGTTTGTAGTGAAAGTCCTTCCTCGTGTTGTCAATTTGGTGGTGAAGTCTGGCAACTTTCATACGCTGTTTCTCAGAGTTTTTCGACCGCTTCTTTCGTCTCGCCAATCTGCGTTGTAGCACTTTCAGCCGACTTTGCAGTTGTTTAAAAAACTTAGGAGGTTTTACGAGAACGCCATCACTGGTTGCCAAGAATTTCTCCAAACCTATATCAACCCCAATGGGATGACCATGTGGAGCTGGGTCGGGAACGCTAACATCACATTGCGCATAGATAGAGGCGTACCATTTATTGGCTTTCCTCAAGATTCGCACCTGTTTGACCACAAATCCTGCGGGGATGGGTCGATGCAAGTTGATGGGGATTGCGCCAATTTTGGGCAGCTTAACGTGCAAATTCGTTACTGGGTTCTCTTTGAATTGAGGAAACAGCAACGACTTGAACTGACCGTACTTCTTGAACCTGGGAAAACCAAATCCTCTCTCCTGGAAGTATTTCCAGCCGACGTGCAGTTGCTTAATCACTTGTTGGAGAACCTGAGAAGGAACTTCACTCAATCTAGGAAATTCCTTTTTGGCTTTGGGCAAGTTGTTAAGCTGTTGAATTTCACCGGGAAATTTCAGTTCAGGAGAGAGGATGTACTCTTTTTCAAGGGAGCATCTATCTATCAAGCACTTGCGACTATCGCACCAATCTTTTATCTCTCGCAATGCATAGTTAAATGCGCTACGACAGACTTCCATCCACTCAATGAGTGTTTGTTCTTGAGTAAAGTCTGGATAGATTCGGTAGCGGTGTGTAATCGTTAGCATTCCAGTATTATACCGCCTTTACTGGTTGCTGAACTGCTTTTAAATGTTAATTTAAGGGGCATCGTTAGCGTTAGCGTTAGCGAAGCGGAACGAAGTTCAGCTTGCGCGTTAGCACATACCCCTGAAATTAATCTGGGGGAGTTCATGTTGTTGCTGAGCTTGCCGAAGCATCCCGACGCTGAAGAGAACGGGTACAGCGCGGGTCTTACAGCTCCCCCAGACGCCCACGAGAAGATAAAGTGGGAAAGCTGCCTTACCCGATTCAAAAATTAGACAGGGCATTCAACCAAAGCGTATTCCTCTTTCATCTTTCAGACTGGGCTATGTCCCGCTTGGCTAATACACTGGATACTTTTTGGGCAACGCCGGAAGTGACTCTAGAAAGTTTTGCAACAATAGTTTCCCAGAAGACGTCAAAATACTCTCTGGATGAAATTGAACGCCTTCAATGTGTGGGTAGTTCCGGTGTCTGACCCCCATTATTGTGCCATCCTCAACCCAAGCAGTGATTTCCAGCACATCTGGACAGCTTTGGCGGTCAATCACCAAGCTATGGTACCGAGTCGCTGTGAAGGGATAGGCTAATCCTCGGAATACACCAACGCCAGTGTGATAGATTTCAGACGTCTTGCCATGCATCAATACGGGTGCTGAAACAATAGCCCCGCCAAAGATCTGTCCAATACTTTGATGACCCAAGCAAACTCCCAGAATTGGCAGCGTCGAACCGAGCTGACGAATCAATTCCAAAGAGATTCCAGCATCTTCAGGACGCCCTGGCCCCGGAGAAATCACAACTCCATCCGGCTGGAGAGCGGCTATTTGCTTGAGGTCGATTTTGTCGTTGCGGTAGACCTGAATTTCAGCGGCTACAGGTAATTCGGTACCTAGCTCTCCCAGGTACTGCACCAGGTTGTACGTAAAACTATCGTAGTTGTCAATAACAATGATCAAAAAGCTTACTCCTTCGAGCCGAGCAATGAGAACGCCTCGCTGATGCCTTCAACCGAAAGCCCTCGTTCGTCATTTTACGGCTAAAACGAAATGGATTGAATCCGAGTCAATAGCGGCGGCAGAATCAGCGCTACACCCACCAATAGAGATGCGATCGCCGAGACGAGAACAGCACCGGCAGCACAGTCTTTAGCAATTTTGGCAAGCTCATGGTAAGACTGCTTGACGGTTAAGTCAACAACCGACTCAATTGCTGTATTTAACAACTCCATCACCATCACTAAACCACTAGTCAGAGAAATCACAGCAATTTCCACAGCTTTTAACTGTAAAAAAACACCCAAGCCAATTGCCAAGGTGCCCATTATCGTGTGAATGCGAAAATTTCGTTGGGTCGTGAAGGCATATCGGACTCCAGTCCAGGCATATTTAAAACTAATGAATAAAGTGGGTGCAATCTGCCAAGCTAAGTCTCTTTTTCGCTTAACAACCGGATCGGAGTGGTTTGGCGTGGGCATTGACAGGTCTGGAGGTATAGACAGAGAGTGCGATGTGAGGCATTGGGAAGTAGAAGATTGAGCCTTTTGTAACACCATTGACTTTTAATTCCATCTCAGAGGGACACTGAAAGAGGGTAAACACACCATAGCTAACTAATTAGCTCCACTGTCTGAAGTAGGATTTCCTGCTGATTCAGCATTCCCCTTAAACTTTCTTCATCTGGATGATCCCAGCCCAGCAGATGTAGTAATCCGTGGGTAGCCAACCAGCCAAGTTCTGTTTGTAAGGAATGCCCTTGTTGTTGAGCCTGCCTTTCAGCGGTCTCGACAGAGATAACGAGATCACCCAGGTATAAAGGGAGAGACAACTGCATGAGAGTCGGCAGTTGAGGAGAGTTTACCTCCATTGCGGCGAAGGCTAGTACATCCGTAGGTTGATCTTTATGACGGTACTGAGCATTGAGTGCCTGAATCTCTGTATCGTCGGTGAGACGAAGGCTGAGTTCATAGGCATCAGCCTGGGGAAGATCAGATTGTAGGGTTTCTAACCATTGATGGAACCAACGTTCCCAGGTGTCCATCGAAATTGAACAGGAGAAAGGGTCTGCCTCGGTAGCGGTTGACCGGGCGGCTGTGGAAAAATAATCCTGCACGTTTACTTCGACTTGCACTTTAGTCATGTCTCCTAGGCTTTTCTCGCTAGGGGTCTAATGGGTGAGGTAGGCAAGACCAACAAGTATAGCCAAAAGCCCCACACTGGTCAGGAAAAAATGTTGTAGGGACTTACCCCGCTTGCGCACCATATTGCGCATGGCGAGTTTTACGTAACTGGGTTTAGGTTCGGTTGGGGTTGAACCCGATACAGTCGTAGATTCTTGCAGGCTCTGCTCAGGTTCGGTGGGCGGTGAAGATGGCTGGCTCATAAAAAAACAGCACGTTTAGCTCAAGAGGTTTTTTATGTTTCTAATGTAACAGTTCGCTTTACAATTGCAGCTCAATTATAGGCAGACCAACCGAGTTCTGGCAAAGGTTACCCAAGGCTTTAGAGGCATCCACAAAATAAATGAATCCCAGGTGAGAGCCGGCTCTCTAAGGAGAAGAGATGATTGCTGTACTCAACGATACAGCACTTCCTTATCTTTATAAGTGGAGGAAATGATTAAATAGGGTTGGGAAATGCTATCTAGAAAGAGTTTAAGTTTCTCGCCTTTCTATAGTATCTCGATCGCCAAGTGTCTCCCTACTTGCCACATTACTACCATCCCCTTTTCCGGCAACTTGTACTAAGCACAGCTAGATTCCCAATGAATCTTTTGGAGTTGTCTGTGTACGACATCGTACCGACTTAGTTGGCTGAGTTTTTTACGATTTAACTAGATTTACAGGTGGACTGGAAAATCTCTGGTCATGCTTTATATGCGATGAGAATTCCGTTTCTATTTTGATTCTCATCGTTTTTGCAGTGGTTAGCTTTGAGTCTGTTTTTTTATATAAAACTCAATATCTATCTAGAGGAGTATTGTCAGTTTAACATGAATGTAGAAATATTTGCTCAGAAAGTACAGTCACTCCACGGGCGTTTAGCTGAGCTGTACCAAGATGCGATCGCAATACAGCCCCAACCGCATTCGATACTGCCAGTAGCCTTCAAGGAACTCGGCATGGCTTCACAAACACTAGAGGTAGCCGCAGACAGACTGTGCCAGCAGACGGAGGAATTGGCTGTTGCACAACTACGACTCGAAGCAGAGCGCCAGCGCTACCAAGACCTGTTCGACTTCATGCCGGATGCTTACTTGGTGAGTGACTTGGAAGGAAAAATTCAGGAGGCTAACCGTGCCGCCGCCACACTGTTCAAAATAAATCAGTTATTCTTGGCAAACAAACTGTTAGTTAGTTTCATTCCACCCGAAGAACGTCCAGCTTTTCGTACCAAACTAACCCAGCTACGCGAGTGCGATCGCGTGCAGGAGTGGACAGTCTCCATGCAGCCGCGTCAGGGTCAGCCCTTTGACGCGGCTCTGACAGTAGCCCCTGTTTACGACGATGAGGGCAAGGTAGCCGCCTTGCGCTGGCTCGTGCGCAACATCACCGAGCGCAAGCGGGTTCAATTGGCGCTCTTAGGTCATGACTACGACCCTAGCCAGGATCGTTCAAGGCATTTTTATTCCAAAGGAGAGGTAATTTCCCTAGAACCCCAGAGCCTTTGGCTAGTCTGCAAAGGTCTGGTGAAGTTAAGCACAATGAGTGAAACTGGCGATGAAGTGCTTGTGGGGTTAGCAGGGCCATCAATGCCTTTTGGCTCTAGTTTGACTTCCCTGCCGACTTACCAGGCAACCGCCCTTTCGGCAGATGTCCAGTTAGTTTGCATTTCCCTCGAAGAAATCGCTGCTACCCCTCGTCTAACTCAAGCTCTTTTACCCAAAATAAGCGATCGTGTCCGCCAGACAGAATCGCTTTTAGCCATTGCTGGAAAGCGACAAGTGAAAGACCGCTTGTATTATCTCCTGCTGTGGTTGAAACAGGAATTTGGTCAAAAAGTGGCACAAGGTACTCGTTTGAGCGTTCGCCTCACGCACCAAGACCTTGCCGATGCTTGCTGCACCACCAGAGTGACGGTTACTCGATTACTCAGCAAGCTACAGCAACAAGGGAAAATTAAGCTTGACTCCCAGCATCACATCATTCTCAACTCGACTCTATGCCATCAAGCCGCTTGACCGAGAATTGGGAGTTTGGACAAAATAATTACGAGCGAAGCTAAACTTGGTTTGCTCAAACTTTGTGAGTCCGAATTATTCACTCAGTACAAAGCCGTTAAAGCAGGTGTGCCTGTTGAATCAGTGCCAGCCCCTGACACTAGCAAGTCCGATCATCGTAACGGAGTGATTGGCAAGCGTAATGGCTACTGGTTCAGGGAATTTAATGGGTATCGTTGTAATGCTAACTCGAATGCCTCGCAGAATATTGGTCAATGGCTTGGTTTTTCATGCCCTCTGCATCTTCAGGAAGCCGTAGCTGTAATGGCTGCGGTCGATACAGAGGGTGGGGTAAATGACATTCCCTTTACTAATGAAGCGTCTAAGCGGGCGGATTCATCCCCCGCTCAGACAACCGTTAGAATCCTCCGTCTTTTAAGCGGAGGAGTGTCAAGCGCTCATCCCTTGCAAACTAGGGCTGTCAACTTTATCCTTCCATTCATCTTCAAAAATCGTTAGCTCTTTTGGCTGACACTGTTTAATTTCGATAGCAATTAATTGGGGTCTTTCGCGTTCTAGGTCTTCAATGTAGCCGAGTTGAGAAACTTGAGCTTCTCTATGGCTAGCAAAAGGACCGAAGTAGTAGGTACAATCGGGCTTTTTGGTGATAATTTCGACCCACCAAGCTGTTCCTGTCTGCTCCAAATAAGAGGTAATCAACTCTCCAGTATTTTCTAAAAAATTGTTAAGTATTGCTTGGAACAGCTTGAAGCTGAATCTTGGATTAAGAGCTTTTAACCGTTGTTTTGGAGATGCTGTGTTGAGCATGATTATTTCCTATTTGTTAACAAATCTTTACCAGCCGGATGAATCTATATCAATGGGCAAAGATATCGAAACGTATTGATAAAAAGGGTTTTATTGTCTAGATATGGTATATCTGGATACAGTACGAGCGTGCAACTGTCTTTAGGTAGAGAAAGACTAGCGAAAAAGTTATCCTTGGTTAATAAACTTGGAAATTTCAATTTAAGCCAAAATGTCAGCTTCCACTAATTTCCAGCTGCTTTTTGGTACGCTTGAGCTGCTTCCACAATCCTTTAATCTGGTTGTAGGCTTCTTCTGGCGAGAGTTTGCCATTGGTTTCTAAGTTGCAAATGATGTTCGTTCGTTGCGCAAACTCCTGTAAATTGACATTAAAACTCAAATTCTCGGGTTTAACCTCACCGTAATAGCGGCTTTGTGGATAGATAAAGCTAGTTTTGTCGAATTGATTAGAATCTACCATTGTTGATAACCTCTGCGATCGCTATGGGGCACTCCTCTTCATCAACCAGGTACAGAGCTATATCCTTAAACCAGCCGAGTGAAATACCGCTGACTACTGTCTCAAGTTGGTATGCCTGAAAGGTGTTGATGTATTCCCAGCGATTAGAAACGACTCCATACAGTTTTACCCACTGTTCTGGGTGTAACGTTTTACACTGCTCTATAAAAATTTTTGCGCTCATCTTGATACAGTAATGCCGCTGTTGGCAAAAAAAGAGTTGTCTTCCCTAGGGAAGCCACGAAACTTGGTAGAACTTTCTCTCGTTGCTCTAAGCAATCTAGCAATTTTACCCATCTGTACCTGTATACCTAGAGATGGGAAATTGGGTGAATCTATCTTGTATAAATCAATACACTGGTTGGCCTGTATCCGAACCAGGCATGTGTACTAGCCTTTTCTAAAGGCTTATCCTAACTGGATGGGGCTGTAAACGGTTTCTCCATTGCCTCTAATTTCGATGGTTTGGATAAATTTCAACCGAGACGCAATTCGGTATAAATCTTCAGCAAACTGTTGCCGTAAAGATATTGCATCGTCGCGTAGGGGACAATCAACAATCAAATTTCCGTTCCTCAAGAGAATTGTTGAGAATCTGATCAGTTGCCGATAGCCGAGTCTACCATCACCGAGCAATCTTAGCTTAAGTGAATTCATGAGTATTCCTTCTCTTTACACTCTGACTTTTATAGAAATTTTGAATTGATGGATTACCCTCCTTCTTGGGGTGAGTTTTTAGCAAATTACAAATAGGCGACTTCATTTAATACATATTAATTTCCTCCTGTAACTAGGCACAGAGTGATAAGCTCCTATGAATACAAGAGTCGCCAATAACTCTCGTTTTATAGAAGCGGAAAACCCCCAGCAGTAAGCTGAGAGGTTTGTATTGCCCCTGTCATGTTAGCGAATTCTTCCGCTTAAGCGGCAAGAAATGGACTAGAAGAATGCAATTGATCGAATCTTTGGAGTTGTTCTCTCAATTCAAGCGGAAGGTAAGTCAAAGCAGTACCTTGCCACCCTTTTGTTTCTTGATATTGTAGAAGACCGCAGTAGGTATCTTCCTTGTGAATATGCCAACCAAAATTTGCTGGTATTATTTCGTAGCCAACCAGTGTTTCTTGTAGGTAGCTTGTGGTTAGATCGAGGTTGTCTTTGAGTTTCATGGTTGTTTATAAATTGCTCGTATGTTTAGAGAAAGTGAATATTTAGCTTGATAAATTAATAGTATTCTCGAAAAAAACTGATAACCGCTCTCTTGAGAATTATTACGTTAGTTCCTAAAGAAAGACATTTTGGTTAAGTGAGTAAGTATAAAGATACACATATAAAACTAGTGTACGGAGACGTACAGACGATTCAGTCTCAAGGTGATAAATTCTGCCTACATCAATAAAACTGATTAGGACAAACTCATCCCCGCTTGTATATTGCGGGGTGTTTTTCTAAGTATGCCCGCGAGGGCAGCCGTGAGCAGAAGCAGCGATCGCTTATATCGTTCAAGTATGTCTTGAGTGATCGCTTTAGCCTTACTCCCAGCAACTAAAGCAATGCAAGCTCCCTCTCGCACCAGCACCCATCAGGTGAAAATGGTAAGCGATCGCCTCGTACAACTTAGCTGCCTGTGAGTGACAGGCGATAATGGAACATAGCCTGCCTAGTGTTCATGAGCCTCTATGCAATTTGAGTGGGACGAAGCGAAGAATCTCGAAAACATCCGTAAACATCGGATTGACTTCGCAGATGTTCCTGATATGTTTGATGGTTCTATGCTGGTTGAGCTTGATGAGCGTACTGACTATGGCGAAGACCGTTGGATCGGAATCGGCTTTTTACG
>NZ_DATNPA010000681.1:0-7142 GCF_036703385.1 Allocoleopsis sp.
GTCTCTAAATTCGGTAGATGGAGTTCTTTCTCCCCCCTTAATTAATACCAATTGGCTTTATCAATGTCACATTTCACACCCCCCAGCCCCCCCAAACAAAATTGGGGGGAACCGGACTTTCAAAGTCCCCCAGAATTGGGGGATTTAGGGGGCGAGAAAGACTTGTGTGTACACGGTAGCCTTAATAAGGGGGGTTGAGGGGGTCGATATCTAGCACTACAAAAGTGAAATGATATTAGAGCAACCGCACGATCGCTTGATTTCCCTCATCTGCCTTAATTCCTAACGCAACAACCTTGCCATTGTCGTCTTGTTCTTGCCACACTTCATTAGGCGCGTCAATCGTATGAGCATAAGCAACCTGAGTGCGCCCGATTTCAATCGTTAAGTCATTGCCTTTATCGACCGGATCGTAAATCAGCGACATTAGTGGCTGCTCTTTAACTGGGGTTTCATCTCCAAGTTCGCGATCGAGTACTTCAAGGTCAATCAAACGTCCCTTGTTGCCATTCGTAAACGTATCAAAATACTCTACCCATTGCTCTGCCGGAATTTGTTTATTAATTGACATTTTGTCCTCCTTCAAATTTGAATTACTGGTATGGATACTTAGCTGTATTGCTCGAAGCTGGGACTGTAGAATTGAAAGCTGTGTTAGTACTGTTGCTGGCGTTATCAAGGTCGCTGTACGCCATGAGTGTTGAGGTCGATCGCATATAAAGATTTGCCTGCCGTGATAAAAAGGCGATCGCGTTCCGAACCCCCAAACGTGAGGTTAGCGGATACCTCCGGCACTAGGATTTTTCCCAAGCGAGTGCCGTCGGGCGCATACACCTGCACGCTGTCCTTGGAGCTAGTAAAAACGTTGCCGTTCTCGTCCACGCGCAACCCGTCAGGTTGTCCCGGTTCAATCACCGCGAATATGCGACCATTCTTGGCATACCGACCATTCACGACTTCGTAGGCACGGATATGATGGGGGCCATTCGAGATATTGAAAGCCGCCGTATCCGACACGTATAGAATGCTTTCATCTGGACTGAAAGTAAGTCCATTGGGGCGCACCATGTCCGTTACAACAGCATCGATTTCTCCCGTCGCAGGGTCGAAGCGGTAGACAAAACATCCAGGTTGTTCTTGCTCGCCACCGTAGCCTTGATTTGGCTGAGTGATGCCATAAGGCGGGTCAGTGAACCAGATTGTGCTGTCACTTTTCACTACTAGGTCGTTCGGACTGTTGAGGCGTTTACTTTGATAACGGTCAACTAAAACCTTCCACTCCCCATTGTGTTCGCGTCGGATAATGGCACGCAGACCTGACGAACAGGCAACGAGACGACCCTCCAAGTCGCGGTAATTCCCGCTTTGGTAGTCGGATGGGTCGCGTAGGACGCTTACTTCTTCAGTTGCACTCCAGCGGAACAGGCGATTGCCATGAGCATCGCTCCAGACAACACTATCGTCTTCCTGGAAGTAAACGGGTCCTTCGCTATGGACTGCGCCGTTGGCAAGCTTTTGGAGTGAGGCACCTGGACGTGTGAGGGCACACATGCGATCGTCACAGATTTCGATAGCTTCGGGCATAACTATCTCCTGTCATTGAACTTGACGACTAACAAGGGTTACTGCTTTGAATTTGGGCTAATTGTCGTTTTCTTCGCGTCAATTTTGCCTCAACCCGCAGCTATAGATTAGGAACTATTTGGAGTTGTAGTATTGTCAAATTAATAACTAATTTGCCGTCTATCAGAAGCCAAAAAATGATGGTAGCATTGCTCAAGAAAAAATGATTAATTTAATTAAAGTCTCACAAAGATGAAATGGAGATGAAATGAGAGTCCATCATTAGATAGACGTAATTATTGTAAAGCCTTACAAAGATGAAATAAGAATCCATCATTAGATAGAAATAAATAGTAGCCCATTAGATAGACGTAATTATTGAGTTTGAAGTTTTAGCTTGATTAGAAGGAACTATCGTAAGAGCTATTGAGTATTGTCAAGTTATCAACTAACTCGACCTCTTATGAGGTGGAGTAGCAGGGGCTGCAATTGGTGATTCTGTTGGTGTGGTGGAAAAAAAATTGGTGCTACCGCTGGTAGCGTAGTGGGAGCGATCGCAAGCGGTATTTTAGGTAATAAGGTGGCTGGAATTGCCTGAGAAGCGCTCGCAGAAATTCAGCCAAGTTTAGGATTGGGAGCCGACACGAAACCCGTTGAATTGCCCGGACATTATTCCTGGGAAGAACTATAGGCGCTATCCAAACCTCAATCCGATCGGGTCAGCAATGTGTCAGTTAAGCCTACTGTTCTCGTCACTCGAAAGCTGCCCGATGCGGTTGAAGCCCGCCTTCAACGAGATTACACGACACAGTTGAACAAAGCTGACAAGCTCTTTACAACCCAAGAATTGCTGGAGAAAAGCTAGGGAGCTGATGCACAGCTAATTACCAGGCAATACCCTTAAACGCGAATGGCTAAGAATATCCTCCATTTTCATCAAGAGAAAAACTATGACTACACAAGAGCAACTACAGCAATGGCATGAACTCGCCCAGCAACTGCGCGTAGATAGTATTCGCGCCACAACCGCTGCTAGTTCAGGTCATCCAACGTCGTCGATGTCTGCGGCGGATTTGATGGCAGTTTTAATGTCCAACTATCTCCACTACGACTTCGACAATCCAGATAATCCCAATAACGATCGCTTGATTCTCTCTAAAGGACACGCTGCCCCCGTCCTCTATGCCATGTATAAAGCGGCAGGGGTTATTTCTGATGAGGAGTTGATGTCGCTGCGGCAGTTTGGCAGTCGCTTGCAAGGTCATCCCGTGCCAGTTTTACCCTGGGTTGATGTGGCGACGGGTTCGCTGGGTCAAGGATTGCCCATCGGAGTTGGCGTGGGTTTGGCAGGTAAGTATCTGGATAAATTGCCCTACCATATCTGGGTGCTACTAGGCGATAGCGAAACAGCGGAAGGTTCGGTTTGGGAAGCGTTTGAGCTTGCTTCTCACTACAGTTTAGATAATCTCATCGCGATTATTGATGTCAATCGGTTGGGGCAGCGCGGCGAGACGATGCTGGGATGGAACACGCAAGTTTACTGCGATCGCGCACGGGCATTTGGCTGGCACACTATTGAAATCGACGGTCACAATCTGGAGGAAATTGACCGAGCGTATAGCGAAGCGATCGATACCGTTGACCGACCTGTAGCCATTGTGGCTCGAACCGTGAAAGGAAAGGGTGTTGCCTGTTTAGAGAATGTCAACGGTTGGCATGGCAAAGCTGTCAAAGAAGACCAAGTCAAAGATGCGATCGCAGAACTTGGAGGCGAACGTCACATTACCATTCAGGTACAAAAACCTGATGAGCAAGCTCAAAGAGCCTCAACTGGGAATGCACAACCCTTGCAACTCCCCACCTACAAAGAAGGCGAGAAAGTAGCGACTCGTAAAGCCTACGGCGATGCCCTCAAGGCATTGGGAGCAGCGAATCCTGATGTTGTTGTACTCGATGCTGAGGTGAGTAACTCAACCTATGCTGAGGAGTTTGGCGAAGTTTATTGCGATCGCTACTTCGAGATGTTCATTGCCGAGCAGCAAATGATAGCGGCGGCAGTGGGATTGCAAGTACGGCAATACAAACCCTTCGCGTCCACCTTCGCTGCCTTCTTGAGTCGCGCTTACGACTTCGTGCGAATGGCAGCGATTTCTCGTGCCAATATCAAGCTGACGGGTTCCCACGCTGGAGTATCGATTGGTGAGGATGGACCGTCCCAAATGGCACTAGAAGACTTGGCGGCTTTCCAAGCTGTGTGGAGTAGCACTGTACTCTATCCTTGTGATGGCAACCAGACCGCTAAACTGGTTTCAGAAATGGCTGAGCGTGAGGGTGTTGTTTACTTGCGTACCACCCGGATGGCAACACCCGTTATTTACAGCCCTGATGAAGAGTTTCCCATCGGTAGTAGCAAGGTTATCCGTAGTTCCGATCGCGACCAAATTACAGTAATCGGTGCGGGGGTTACGCTGCATGAGGCACTTAAGGCTTACGATCGCCTCAAAAATGAAGGCATTACCGTGCGCGTTATTGACGCTTATTCGGTCAAACCCATTGATGTCGAAACACTACATCACGCTGCCCAGGATACAAACGGCAACTTAATTATTGTCGAAGATCATTGGATGGAAGGCGGATTAGGTGCAGCAGTGCTAGAAGCCTTCACGGGTAAGGAAACTGCACCCAATTACGAGGGACCACAACTGCGAGTCGTTCAGCTAGCCGTGCGCGATATGCCAGGTTCAGGCAAACCAGAGGAACTCCTCCATGCGGCAAAAATTGACGCGGATGCCATTGTAGAGGCGGTGCGATCGCTCCTCAAGCAGCCAGTAGGCGTATGAGTCCAGTAGATCTGTCACCTTTCGAGCTATAAATATTCATCTTTGGGAAAATTTCTTTTCTAAAGGCGGGATTTTAGGAGGTTATCAATCAGTGAGATAAATTAACGAATATGAGTTCTGAATCGAGTAAGAAAACAATCTTTGCAGCGATTGCAGCTAATTTAGCGATCGCAATTACCAAATTCATCGCCGCCGCTATTACTGGTAGTTCAGCCATGCTGTCAGAAGGTATCCATTCAACTGTGGATACTGCTAACGAACTGCTACTGCTTTTAGGAATTCACCTCAGCAAGAAGCCGCCTGATGCCAACCATCCATTTGGTCACGGTCAAGAACTCTACTTCTGGTCGTTAATCGTCGCTATCCTAGTCTTCTCTGTCGGGGGTGGTATGTCCATCTATGAGGGCATCACCCACTTGCTCCACCCACATCCTTTAGAAGACCCGATATGGAACTATATCGTGCTAAGTGTGGCAATCGTTTTCGAGGGCTTTTCCTGGAGCGTTGCTTGGAAGGAATTTCAACCCCAGAAGGGGAAACAGAGTACTTGGCAGGCGATACGAACGAGCAAAGACCCAACTATTTTTACAGTACTGTTTGAGGATTCAGCCGCACTTTTAGGTCTTATCGTTGCCTTTCTCGGCGTTTTTTTCGGACAGTTGTTCAACAATCCGTACTTGGACGGTATAGCTTCCATTGTCATCGGCTTAATTTTGGCCGTTATCGCTGTACTGTTGGCTTACGAAAGTAGAGGGTTGTTGTTAGGCGAGAGTGCGAATAGTTCCACTGTGGAAAGTATTCGAGGGATAGCGGCAAGCGATCCAGCCGTGGAGGGAGTCATGCGCGTGCTAACCATGCATTTGGGGCCGCATGAAATTTTACTTAACTTGGAAATTCAATTTCATAAAACTCTTTCAGCGGAAGAAGTCGCCTCTGCGGTGGAGCGCATAGAAAAGACAATCTGTACACAACATCCCGATATAAAGAATATTTTCATTGAAGCTCAGTCTCTAACCGCTAATCGCAAGGGATCTAAAAATCCTGATTAAAAATCCTGGACTTAGACCCTTTCAAACGGCATCGAAAGGAGTAACTGCTTCAAACAGTTGTACTAGAGAGTCTTTTGAGGTTATGTCCACCTGGTAGTCACCTTTTGAGCGTGCAACTTGGACAATCTCGTGTAAAGTTGCTTCTGAAGTTTGGCTGGCATAGCTTCATCTTTGTTAGTTCGCTCCAACCGGGTTGTTATCCTGCTGTCTCTACGTATACGACATGATACAAATGAAACTCGTTTCGCGCTAATCCTTCCCAATAAGGCTGATCTGGATTAAATCCCGGTTGCTTCAAAATTGCTTCAAATGCCTCTTTGCTCTCCCATTGTCCGTAATTGAACATTCGTGTTCCGTCTAAGCTGCGATGAAATGTTGCCGAAATCAGTCCCGGTGAATTACTCCTCGCTCGGTCAACTTCTGTCGTTGTTCGCTTCACCATTTCCGGTTGATTCGATGGCATCATGCGAAACTCAGCAAGATGGGTAATGCGATCGCCTGCAACAATTTCAACCTCTACCGATAGCGATCGACTGGCAGTGATTTCCAGTAAGAGTGAGTCAGGCGGGAAGAATTCACCGAACACTGTTGGGCGAGGCAAACTACGATGATCGAATTTAGGATTCCACTGGCTATACGTAAAAACTCGCACGCCGTCTAGACTACGATGTACACTGGCTGATACGGAAGTAAGGATGCTCAACCCAAAATTTGATTTGCTCTTGGACAACTGCCTCAATCAAAGCTGACTGATGCCGCTCTGCAACAGTGTATAGGTCTAACCCAACGCTAACAGTATTTGTTCGATCAATAGTTACCATCATGACCTCAGGGATAGGGTTGGATGTGTAGAGGTTTAGGCGCTGCGATCGCCTTTCTTGTTGAAACTAGATTTTTTTATCAAGTCGTAAAGACAACCTCGTGTAATGTTTTCTGGTATTCGTTATTCGCTAAATCGAGCATTTCGCCAAAAATAGGCGAAAAGGGGCGATTGGTATCCATTGCTGTGAACTCTTCTAGCGATCGCCAATGCCCAAAATTGATGCAACGCCAGCCATCCAGACTGCGGTGAGCGTGAGTTGATATCAGTCCTGACTGCCCTGCAACCATTTCTAGCGCTTGCCGAAACAACTCGACAAACCGAGGCTGGTTTTCAGGCTGCTTCATTTTGAAAATGCCAAAGTTAATCAGTCCATCCATATCAGGTGATAGGTGTAACTCACTACCTTTGGGTTCTGCGGCAAAGATGTCAAACAGGTGAACATCTGGAGATGCAAACTCTGCAAGAGGTTGCGTTGCCACATAGGAGTCTTGATCTGTCCATTGAATATAGCTCGTAACCCGCAGCCCATCACGGCTACGAAACACAGTGCCAGAGACAAATCCTGGCTGCTGCTTCAGGGTAGACTCAATCGTTTGAATCACCTGTTCCACTAGACGCGCCTGATTTTCAGGCTCCAGCGGATAAACTGCAAACTCAGCCAGCAATCCGTTGTTTTGACTAACAATCGGCATTGGAACCTCCAAAGTCCAGTTAGCCATCTTATAACACTAACGCAATCTCGAATTCTCAGATTTTATTGTCCGCGTCCTGGCTGGCAATCTGCAAAACCCAATGCCTCTGTGTTGATGAAATTAGCGATCGCTACCTCAATGACTGCCTCGACTGGGTATTCTATCTGTGAATTAT
>NZ_DATNPA010000682.1:0-11239 GCF_036703385.1 Allocoleopsis sp.
GAAACGCCGCCAGGATTCCGGGAAGGGCCCAGCTAAGGTGAAACCGGCAAAGGTAAGGAGGAGGACATAGTTAATCCACAGTAAAGGCACGGGATTAATCTTTTTCGCCGGGACTCGTGTCAGGATTAAGTGCAAAGCAAAAGCAATACCCGCACCCGCCGCCGCACTAATGCCTAGACCGGAAAGTTCCGTTGTTCTACTACCGGGAAGGGTAATCAGAACAAACCCTACTAAAACACTGAAGATAACGAGATTACTAATTAGGGTCGGGCGAATGCCATACAGTACCCACGCTAACAGCAGGGTAAAGATCGGATAGATGAAGAAAATTGTAATGACAACTCCTGGGGCAATGGGGCCTAAGGCCAGATAAAGGAGTACCTGGGATACAAACAGAAAGAAGCTACTGCCCAACACATTGAAGAATAACAGCCAATCTTGCGATCGCGCCAATTGCCCAATCTCGCGCCACACCGACGGATAACGAACCATCGCCAAGATTGCCATCAACGGCACTACCACTAGCATTCGCAACCAGAGAATCAATAGTGAATTGCCCACGCTAGGAGTTACAAATCCTCCGAGTTGAAATAGCCCAAAGATCGAGGATTTGTTGAACATTACGCTGATCACGACGTTTTGGAACGCTTGCAGCAGGAAGGATAGCGCAAACAACACCAACCCAACAATCACTACCCCACGCTTCCGTTTTGAGGGGGTTTGTGGCTGGGGTACAGGAGTTAGCGGACTGGGTTTGGGTAACGACGGTATCGCTGGTATGGATGGCTCAGAAGCATAGGAGATACTGGAATTCCTGTAATTATGATTTTCCTCTAGATAGTCAGGTGAATCACGGCGAGGTATGGGTAGATTCTGCTGTGCTGCTGGTGCAGACAGGGAAGAGTCCTGAATCGGAGGAGAATCGGATTGAAGTTCTTTTCTTAGGCGATTAACTAGTGCCTCTAGGATCGCCTCTCCTTGCTTCTCGAGGTTATACATCTCACCCAACTGTTGGGAGAGAGACGTTTGATAGCTCCTGAGGTCTTGTTGTAGGCTTCTAAATGTCGCTCTCAGAGTTGAATCTAAAGAGGCAATCAATTGTTCGATATTCTCGTTGTGAGCATTGGCTGTTACATTGGGCGAGAGTCCAGCACTGGGGACACGCTCAAGCTGTTGTTGGAGAAGTTGCTGCTGACGCTGAGCCTTTAGCTTTTCAATGTCCTCAATTAACTGCGATTTTTCCCTGTGGAGTCGCTCAACGTCTTGAGACAACTGACCAAGGAGATTTTGCCGCAGGTTCTCCATATCCTGAGTCATGGCTCTTAAAAGGGCTTCTGCTGCCTGCGAATCGCTGGCTCCTCTATCATCTGATTGGTTGTTCAGTTGCCCCATTTGCCTTTAACCTGTTTTTTCTTCAGACGCTCTCGGCTTTAAAAGTTGTTGCCGTCATTGTACTGCGAGTCGGGAGCTGGTGCGATCGCTTTTGGCAGTAGAGGATTAATCATTGTCCTGGATTAATGAGCACTGCAATCCGTTCGATTTAGAGTTGGTCTGTATGAGGCCAAGCGTTCTCCCGATATCTCCTGGGTGAAACTCGAAAGATGGGAAACCTTTGTCGTTAGGGTAAATCTGACACCTGTTTGACTTTCGACCACTGAGCTGACGAAATTCGCTCGGTACGACCATCCAAAAATACAACCCCTCTACTCCCATCTTTTGCTGATGTCGCTTCATAGAAAGCGACTAATTGCTCTGGGTTAGGAATCTCTGCTAGCTTTTTGCCCGACAGGCTGGAATTAAATTGATAAGGTTCAGAGGTATTTGGATGAACAAATGCACTTTGATCTTCTACCCACTCCTTGAGGGCAGACTCAACGGTTGCAGAATTATTGAGCTGGGGCAATACCCCATTATGTTCTTCTGCATATTTCAGTAAAGCCGAACCGAGTGTGGTTAAATTGTCTGATACTTGTGAATTTAAAGTTTCCAACTGTGCTTTTTCATAAGATGCGATCGCATATTGATAAGCTTGTTCAGATGCTGCTAGTTCTTCTTTTAGATTAAACGGGCGGATATTGTTTAAGCTGCCAATGGTGCGCAGATTGAGCAGGGATAGAGTAAGGGATGTCTCTGGTGTGAGCCTATCTATTTCCGAAGGTTTAGAACCTCCCCCTAAAGTACTTTCGATTAAGCTTCTGAAGCTCACCCCCTGACTTGTTGATACCAAGCGATAAGCAATAACATAGGTTTCACCCCCAAACGTTACCGTCTTTCCCTGGGTGTAATAGACGCCACTATTACCCTTACCCCCAAAAAGGTTACTGTACGTCTGAAGTAAATCGCCCATCTCGAACTGACCACTGATGCTGATTTGCCGCCAGGAACTGTCCAAATCTTTCAGCTTTACATTCAGTGGTGCAAGGCTTCCAGAAAGCAACTGCTCGAAATCAGCTGCATCGGTACGCTGACCGTACAAGGATAATACTGCTGTCAGCGCTAAGACAATCGCAGTCCGTCGCATGTTAATTACTCCTAACAAGGGGTTAGAGCGAAAGGCTATGCTGATGTGCTTGGCGCGCTTGCCTTTGGCACAACCGCGAATTCGGCAATGGCTTCTCCTGTGAGACTAAAGGCACGAACCTCTGTAATTTTGACCTTTACCAATTGACCTTTCAATTCCTCAATGTTGCCTGTAAAAAATGTGAGTCGATTTCCCCGTGTACGTCCCATGACTTGGGTGGGATTTTTGGGATTTTCGTCTTCAACGAGGACTTCTTCAACCCGTCCGAAATAACGCTGCGAGGATTGAGCGGCTTTAATGGAAACCAAGTGATTGAGACGCTGGAGGCGATCGCTTTTTACCTCCTCACTTAGCTGATTCTCCCACAGTGCGGCTGGAGTACCGGGACGGGGAGAATAGGCAGCAGTATTGAGCAGGTCAAAGCCAATATCTTCCACCAGCTTCAGCGTATTCTCAAACTGTTCCTCGGTTTCCCCTGGAAAGCCTACGATCGCATCCGCACTAATTGAAGCATCGGGCACGTACTCGCGAATCCTATCGATAATACGGCGATATTTCTCCTGAGTGTAGCCTCGCGCCATTGCCTTGAGGATATTGTTATCTCCTGATTGAAAGGGAATGTGGAAGTATTCACATACCTTGGGTAGCTCGGCACAAGCACGAATCAGGCGTTCTGTAAAGTAACGGGGATGGCTGGTGGCAAAGCGGATGCGCTCAATTCCTGGCACATCGTGAACGTAATACAAGAGCTCGGTTAAGGTGTGCTGGTGACGTCCGGACTCGGTGATACCAGGGAGATCACGTCCGTAGGCGTCGATATTTTGACCCAGTAGTGTGATTTCCTTGTAACCCTGTTGCCCTAACTCCTCCATCTCGGCACGAATCGCTTCCGGGGTTCGGGATTGCTCGATCCCCCGAACGCTAGGAACGACGCAGTAAGTGCAGCGCTCATTGCAGCCATAGATCACATTTACCCATGCTGTCACCTTACTGTCGCGGCGGGGTTTGGTGATGTCTTCAACAATATGAATCGGTTCTGTCGCGACAACTTGGTTGCCCTCAAGTACCTGTTCCAGCAAATCCTGGAGACGATTGGCGTGTTGTGGCCCCATTACCAAATCGAGTTCTGGTACCCGGCGTAGCAAGGCTTCTCCTTCTTGCTGCGCAACACATCCAGCAACAACAAGGGTTAAGTCGGGTTGTTCGTGCTTGCGCTTGGCTTGTCTTCCCAGGTAGGAATAAACCTTTTGCTCGGCATTATCGCGAATGCTACAGGTATTGTAGAGAACTAAGTTAGCATCATTGGGGTCTTCTGACCACTCGAAGCCCATGTTCTCTAAGATGCCAGCCATACGTTCTGAGTCGGCTTTGTTCATCTGGCAGCCAAAAGTAGTGATGTGATAGCGACGGCGAGAAGTGGTCATGGATGGCTACGACAAATCAGTCGAAATGATCAGAACTGTATCTATATTGACACTGCCACGGCGTTGCTTACGCTCAAGTCTTAGGATTTTTGGATTTACGGGAAGCTACTGCTTAACCCCAGACTATCGCTAAGCCTCTTCACGGTGTGTCCCACCGCTGCAACACCTCGCTGCCCTATTTGATATTAATTTAAACAGAGAATGCGACAGCTCATTGATTGAAACTATTGCCTTCACAAGGCTTGTGCCATCCAAAATCTAAAATCTAAAAGGGTATGAGCTAAATCTGCGCAGCGGCAGGATGTATTACGAAATATTACGCACGTTGGGGTTTGTCCTGATTTACAGCTGTTGATGTGAACAAAGCATTAGCAATTCAGATAGGAGATTTCCTATGTGCAACTACGTGACTGGGTTTTCACTGATATCCCGTTCGGGGGTTTGGAGTGAAAACCCTGCCCTTTTATACAGCGGATTACTCAGCACTCTTACTCATTGGTTCGAGGATGAGGATGATAATCGGGGCAGTGGACGATAAATGGAAATACCACGAAGAGCGGTTGAAAGCCGCTGGTTTGTGACGAGACTGAGAAATTGGAATCGGAAGTTGAACAGCAACCTGGCTCTAGCAGCCAGGTTTTTTACTGTTGTGGAATAGGTGTACAGGTTACTTGTCGCTGACCTCAGGCGATCGCAGTATTTCAATTCTTATGTTTGCTCAGATGCCCCCTATAACTCATCAGCCTATAGGCTGGGCTGTTGGTTACCGCCTCGACCAATTTTCAGCGGTAGTGTTTTAGATCACCTTCCTGGACTATCAAGGAAGTTTCTCTGCTAAAGCTTCCTTGAGTTTTTAAAGTTGGCTACTACCTTCAGAAAGATATTCCCCTAATTATACACTATACATAAAAAGTGAGAATTGTCACATTAATACATGCCAGTTTTTTTAGTGTCAGGGTTAACCTTTCCTTAGACCCAGCCATTAAATTACATATTCTTTAAAGATAGAGAAAGGGAACACTTACAAAAGTGTTTCTCTGCTTACATTTTTTACTGAAACCGTCTTTGGAGGTCCGAAGTAGGAATTAGAGACTCCGACAAGGACACCCCAAAATGCAAACTTACAGCTCTCTCCTGTTAACAAGTCTGTTATTTACTGGAATAGCCGCGAATTCTCCACACTTCGGGTCTGGAGGCCAAAGGCTCCACCCATCTGATTTTGAGACGCAGTCATTAACAAACAAGTCAAGCGCACAGAGTGATTGTCGTGACAGTGGGCAGAGCCCTCTTCCTGGCTGTGGACGGAGAGATAAAGAGGTCACTAAGGGGAACTGATTTGCTCGCTGATTAGGTTGACTCTGTCTATACCTAGTCATTTTACAGTTGAGTTCGGTAAGGAAGCCTCAGCAAAATGGCTGAAATACTTCGGTTAAATGGCTGAATTTGTAGCAAGACTGGCCAATAATTTTCTCAATGGTTCTCAAACGGGGGAAATAGAAAAGTTCTGCGATTTGGAGTGACCGGGGAATCAACAGGAGAGGTCGAGTTATCGAGTTTGTGCAAGGTTTTTCAGTAGGGATCATACCGATTCCGGATGTAATGGCATGGAAATATAGGTGGTATGGCATGATCATGTCATGGCCTGTCCTGCCCTAGCCCTCAAACGCTCAAGCAAAACCGTATTACGCAACATTCTCACCTGAGGAATAGGGAGCCTCACGACGCACCTGATAGCTAAAAGCTATGCCGGTTTCCACTTGCCATGAAAACTATGAGGAATAACGCTGGGTAATCCGATGCGACAGGCGGGTTCCTCATCTAGGCCATCGCTATCAAACACGAAAACCTCACTCGTGTCAGTATTGCCGTCATACACAACGGTCAGTACCCAACCCTGCTGAGGCTTCAAGGCATCGGCTGCATAGAGGGGTTCGGAGGGATAACGATTCTCACCCATATCAGCGATCGCTAAGGTATCGGTTTTGGAGTTGAATCGAGCGATCGCACCGAACATTTCCTGACTGATATCTACCCCGTCGCGGTGTACTGATAGGTAGATATCAGACGAGACTTTTCCTACCACCTGCGGCGGTACAACGGGGAACTCACAAGCTCTGTCTAGCAACTCGTGTAAATGCGTTACTTTCCCTGTCTGCGGATTGAGACGTGCTTGCCACAGTGTTCCCTTAGCCTGTGTTCGAGTTTGACCTGTCGCTACTTCTTTTAAATACTGATTCGTTTGAAAGTCCTGATAGCGCACAAAATCGATTGCGATCGCGCCATCAGTATCTACATAACCATTGGTAAAGTGCCACTGAAACCAAGGTTTAGCTTCACTGCGACTGACTAACGTAAGGGTTTCGCGATCGAGAACGATAATCTGAGTGGGGTGATCGGGTTGCCACTCCATCGAGTCACTGTAGCTGCTAAGGCCGAGCCCAGCCTTTAAGAGATTCACCCGCACTGGTGGCACAAAAAAGACTAGATACTGTCCTGCCAGAACAAAGTCATGCACCAGAGGTATACCATCTAGCGGCACTGAACCCTGTTGGATAATCTGGCCTGTGGGGTCACTTTTATAAACCTTCAGCGTTGTATTTAGACCGGCTGCAACACCAAAGTTAAAAATCTCGCCCGTCTTTGGGTCACACTTGGGATGAGCCGAAAACGGTGCGCCCTCACCTAACTGGCTTAAATTATCGGTTCCCCTGGTCTCTAATGTCTGGAGATCGAGGGCATGAGGGTTTCCACCTTCCCATAACGCTAAGAGTTTATCGGGTAATGTCAGCACTGAGGTATTGGCGGCATTCTTCATCGGCTTACCCCAGCGCTCCCAAATTCGTCCCGGTGCTGTCATTCCATAGTTGGGGTAAAGGAATTCCTCTTTCTGGGCTTCGTCTTGGTAGCCAGCGGTTTGCACGTAGCGATAAAGTCCTGTCGCACCTGCATCGGTAAAATGCACGCCCAAGATTGCCCCATCGCCATCAAACCAATGTCCCGCTCGTACACCACCGCGTTCTAAACGTGCGGGGCCGTTGCGGTAGAGTGAACCTCGTAAACCCTCTGGAATCTGACCAGAGAGAATGGGCAGGGGAGTGGGTGGAAATTCTTTGCCGGGTTGGGCGATCGCATTTGCCCAAGCTCTACGGGTTAAGGGTTTATGGGTCGTCGTCATGCTTTGTGTAAAACTATCGGCTCAGCTGTTGGCTCATTCAAGACGGATAGAGCTATGGTTCTTTTATTAACTTTTATTACATCCTGCCCTTTCAGACTACGGTCTCAAGAGAGAAGACGAGTCTTCTACGAGTTGTTAACTCTCGTAAAAAAGCGCTAAGACACGGTTGTCAGGTAGTCCTAAACAACAAACCTAAGCCGAACCAGATTTTTTTAGAATAAGGGGTGACACCCCCCATCCCCATGATGTTATATTGTGCTTAGTAGATGCACCCTGATAATTAAGAGAGTCACACAAGTGGCTCTTTTTCCTTTTCACAAGCTGCTCTTGCACGATTTACCCCAACTCCCCTGACTGGCAAGAGAAAGCAGGGAGAGCAGCGGAAGAAGAGGATGAAGTTTAATCCCCCTGCTTTGAAGGATAACCAAGGGCACAATTTAAGTAAGAATCAGTTGTCTGTAAGCCTGCACTAGCTGTTTGCAGCTCCGGCGGTTTCTTGCTTGTTGGCAGAACCTTGAGTTCCTAGCTGAATCAGCTCAATCTTATACCCATTCGGGTCTTCCACAAAAGCAATTACCGTTGAACCATGCTTCATCGGCCCTGGTTCGCGGACGACTTTACCACCCTTGAGTCTGATTTGGGCACAGGTTTCGTAAATATTATCAACACCAAGAGCAATGTGACCATAGGCATTGCCTAAGTCGTACTTATCGGTACCCCAGTTGTAAGTCAGTTCAAGGACGGTGTGATCGGATTCATCACCATAACCCACGAAAGCTAAGGTAAATTCGCCGCCCGGATATTCTTTTTGGCGCAAGAGCTTCATACCCAAAACGTCGCAGTAAAACTTGAGGGATTCCTCAAGATTGCCGACTCGCAGCATCGTGTGTAGCATTCGCATGGGCTTTTACTCCTTAGGCGGATTCTTCTGTTTCTAATTGTAAAAAGAGCTACCGTCCCAGAGCGCTGAACTCTTGAGGAGAAATCCCTACCAAATAGTACGTAGTAACACGGTAGGGATCGGTAGACATCCTTAAAGTTGTCGTTTGACCCTCGCAGGAAGGCGTATGCTGATCGCTGGAGTCGTCCGAATTCAGATTGTGGATTGGCATCTTATAGATGAATCGGGGGAGTTGAAATGCCCCCTACTGAGCCATAATCAAAATCGGCAATCTAAAATCCTTACATTGCTAAAAGGAGATGTATGGAATACAAGCCAGAAACCGCAATTGAAGCGATCGATGCCAGAGAAATTTTAGACTCTCGTGGGCGTCCTACTGTAGAAGCCGAAGTGATGCTGCTGACGGGTGCCAGGGGAATAGCCCAAGTTCCCAGTGGAGCCTCGACAGGTACCTTTGAAGCCCACGAACTGCGGGATGATGACTCCCATCGCTATGGCGGCAAAGGAGTTCTCTACGCTGTGCGGAATATTAAGGAGAAAATTACACCTGAACTGCTGGGCATGGATGCGCTCGATCAAGCATCTGTTGACAAAAAAATGCTTGATCGCGATGGTTCCCCAAACAAAAAGAACTTGGGCGCGAATGCCATCTTGGCTGTCTCGTTAGCAACGGCTAAAGCCGGGGCAGATAATTTGGGACTCCCTCTGTATCGCTATCTAGGGGGGCCTCTCGCTAATCTGCTGCCAGTCCCGTTGATGAACGTAATCAACGGTGGCGCTCATGCGGATAATAACGTGGATTTCCAGGAGTTCATGATTGTGCCTGTGGGAGCTCCCACTTTTCGGGAGGCGCTGCGCTGGGGTGCTGAGGTGTTTGCAGCGTTAGCCAAGGTTTTGAAGGAGAAAAACCTCCTGACGGGGGTTGGGGATGAAGGGGGCTTCGCTCCCAACCTAGAGTCCAATCAAGCCGCTTTAGAATTGCTGATTGCGGCAATTGAAAAGGCTGGCTATAAGCCAGGGGAACAAGTTGCTTTAGCAATGGATGTAGCGGCGAGTGAGTTTTACAAAGAGGGTCAGTATGTCTATGATGGTGCGTCTCACTCACCAGAGGAGTTTATTGATTATCTGGCTCAGTTAGTCGGACAATACCCGATTATTTCGATTGAAGATGGGTTGCACGAAGAGGATTGGGATAATTGGAAATTGCTGAGTCAGAAGCTAGGCAACATCCAGTTAGTCGGTGATGATCTTTTCGTGACCAATCCCATACGGCTGAAAAAAGGGATTGAGTTAGGTGCGGGTAACTCGATCTTGATTAAGCTTAATCAAATTGGTTCGTTGACGGAAACGCTGGAGGCGATCGATTTAGCGACTCGCAAGGGCTACCGTTCCGTCATCAGCCACCGTTCTGGCGAAACGGAAGATACGACAATTGCGGATTTAGCAGTAGCTACTCGTGCGGGTCAAATCAAAACTGGCTCTTTATGCCGTAGTGAACGAGTTGCCAAATACAACCGACTACTGCGGATTGAAGATGAATTAGGCGATCGCGCCATTTATGCTGGAACTGTAGGAATGGGGCCAATATAGGCACTAGGTATTGGGGATAACACTCTATCTCCTCTTCTCTCCCGTGTCACCCTAGTAGGGTGCGTGAGACGCACCCTACCCCTAGCGGCCGCTCTAAAGAGCTAGGGTTGATAGAGCCAACTTACTGAAAAGTCGCATCATTTTCATTTGATAGATACCGCAATGAGCAAAAAAACGAACACCAGTTATCACTATGCTTAGTCCTGGAAAAAATTAACGGCATAAATTTACAAACTTCGTTAAAGCGTTAATGGAACAATAGCATTTTGGATAGCTTGGCTTACTAGGCTCAACTATAGCGATCACAATACTCATTTAGGTAGACTTAAAAAGCTCTTACAATGATTTAATGTCCAATTTTCGAGCTAAGAGGTCTAAAAGGTACAGAAACGGTGGATGGCGTAACCTGACTAGTGGTGCTCCTCTAGCTGTATTTCTTGCTGTTGGGCTGCTTATTCTCTATAACCTGTTGCCAGTTTTAGAACTGGTAGCTGTTGCTTTGCTGTTAGCGCTCGTACTCCGGACGACCTTACGGTGGTTGCAGAAAATTTTTCGGGTTCGCTGGGTAGCAGTGATGATCATGGTTGGGCTACTTGGAGGGTTTGGGTTATTTGTGGGGCTTGTAGTGATTCCCAGCTTCGTAGAAGAGGCTCAGAATTTATCCTCGGCCTTGCCAAAATATCTACATTCTTTAATCAATCTGTCTCGTCAGCTCCACAACAGCGTCAGTTTTGTGCCTGACCTCTCTCAGGGATTGGAGCAGTTAACGGATATTCTCAAGCGGCTAGTGAGCAGCTTACCAGTACTACTGAGAAACACTTTTGATCTATCCCTTCAAGCCGTTGCGACACTCATTCTTGCCATATATATGGTTTACGATCCGGATGCTTTAGTTGATGGAATCTTGCGGCTGACACCACAACGGCAACATAAGAGGCTGAAACGGTTACTTGAGTCCACAAAAGTGAGACTGCGTGGCTGGATATTTGGTACAGGACTAGCAATGCTAATAGTTGGGGTTGGGGCAGTGATTGGGCTTTTGATTCTTAGAATTCCCTTGGCTGTCCCCTTAGGAATAGTGGCAGGTATTCTGGAAATTATTCCCTATGTGGGCCCTATCGTGGGTGCAGTTCTGCCAGCGCTGATAGCACTTACTATACAACCAACTAAGGCTCTACTTGTTTTAATTTATTTCTTAATTTTGAACCAAGTAGAGGTTCACTTAATTCAGCCAATAGTCATGGCTCAGCGGGTAAAACTTCATCCAGTGATGGTTATTCTTGCTTTTCTAACGATGGGTAAGCTACTAGGATTGATTGGTATTCTGCTAGCTGTACCCATTGCGGCAGTTCTAGTAACTGTAGTAGATGAATTTACCCCAAAGGAGCCCCCTGAAGATGCATCTCCCTAATGACTAAGATAGCTCGTTCGTACCTAGTATGCTAATCCGCTTTAGGGTATCGACTACTTCAGATAAAACCAAAGCAGCCTCTGGTTGATATCCAGAGGCGACTTTGGTTTGTGATTCAAGACCTGGCACCGAGCTATTGTCCCCGAGGGTTACCCCGAGAGTATCTTCGCCGCTGCAACGTTTCACCTCCGAGTTCGGGATGGGTACGGTGTGGTTC
>NZ_DATNPA010000683.1:0-5905 GCF_036703385.1 Allocoleopsis sp.
TGAATAATCACTCGACCAGGGTCATCGCCGCGACCCGCACGCCCTGCAACCTGAGTGAGCGTTTGAAATGTCCGTTCGGCGGCTCTGTAGTCCGCCAAATTCAGCAGTCCATCAGCGGAAACAACACCTACCAGGGTTACCTGAGCAATATCCAACCCTTTGGTCAGCATTTGTGTACCAATTAAGAGGTCAGCTTCCCCATTCGCAAATTTGGTCAGCAGCGTTCGGTGTGCGCCCTTAGTCCGGGTAGTGTCGCTATCAAATCGAATGATACGCAACTGGGGAAATTGCTGGGTTAACTCTTGGGCAAGGCGCTGGGTACCGCTGCCGAAGAATTTCAGGTAGGGAGAACTGCATTCGGGACAATGGCGGGGATGGAGTTGGCTGTAGTTACAGTAATGGCATCGCAGTAATTGAGTCGCTCCTTCGTGGGTGTAGTGATAAGAAAGCGAAACATCACAATTAGGGCATTCCACTACATAGCCACAACTTCGACAAGATACAAAGGTACTGTGTCCCCGTCGGGGAATAAATAAGATGCCTTGTTGACCCTGTGATTGTAACTGTTGTAAAGCCCTGTAAAGCGATCGGCTAAAAATCGAGCGATTTCCCTGTTGTAATTCTTGCCGCATGTCCACAATTTCTATGGGCGGCATGGGTCGGGATTGAATGCGCTCTGGAAGGGACAGGTAATAGGCGGTTGATGGTTGCAGGTTGGGTTGGGTTGCAGGTTGCAGGTTAGAAGGTTGAAGATTATCCTCCAAACGTTCAACTTTCAACCTTTCAACCTTCAACTCACTCTTCAACGGTTCAACTTTCAACTCTACCCAGGTTTCCAAAGACGGTGTAGCGGAACCTAAGACGAGAGGGCAGTTTTCGAGTTCGGCACGCCACTGAGCAACTGTACGAGCGTGGTAGGTGGGGGCAGGTTGGTCTTGCTTAAAGCTGGAGTCGTGTTCTTCATCTAAGACTATTAAACCTAGCTTGGGCAAGGGGGCAAAGACGGCACTACGGGTGCCAATGACGACCTGTGGTTCTCCAGCTAGCATCTGCCGCCAAGTGTCGTAACGTTCCCCATCCGACAGGGCACTGTGATAAACGTTAACTTTGTTACCAAAACGAGCGCGGAAACGGTCGGTGAGTTGGGGGGTCAAGCCAATTTCGGGAACGAGGACGAGAGCCGACTTACCTTGCTGTAAGATGGGTGCGATCGCTTGTAAATACACCTCAGTTTTCCCCGACCCGGTCACCCCATGCAACAGGACTTGAGCGAAGCGATCAAGTCCCGTAATGATTCCTAACGCATGACTTTGTCTATCTGTCAATAGCTTAGGCCGATCTGCCCCTACTACTGGTTCTGCGGCAGTCCGCAAGACTTCCCTTTCCTGAATCACCACATAGCCTTTCTCTTCTAGCTTCTTTAGGGTTGAAGAAGTTGTATGGCAAGTTTGTAGCAATTCGGTCAGCCACAAATCACCGCCGCGACGCCGTAGCACATCCAAAATTTCCTGTTGCCGCTGCGTTAGGTCGCTGGTAAAGGTATATCCGACCAGAGTTACAGCTTGTTTGAGTTTGGGACGTGTTGGTTTAGGGTGTTCTAGATAACTTTCAACCCAACCCCGTTTAATTAACTCCTTTAACCCCCAACTTGCGCCTCTCACTTGGCGTTGGAGGTATTTCCAACTAAAGTCTCCTTGGGGTTGAGCCTTGAGAATCTCTAAAATTTGACGTGCCGCTAGATTGACAACGGTATCGGCATTGTTGGGAAGTTTTTCGGGGTTGAGGCGAATACGACGTTGCGATCGCGCAAGTAATCCAGGCGGCAGAGCAACTCGTATCACCGAGATGAGGGGTGTGCAATAGTGTTTAGCCACTCGCTCTAACAGTTGCCAGTAACAAGTTGGGAAGAATCCACAGCAGATAACATCCTCAACCTCTCGAATTTTCGTCGGTGCTAAGTCAGGGGGTGGCGAGTCCAAAAGACGAATTGCGATCGCACCAATCTGCTGCGCCCCAAACGGCACACTCAAAATATCCCCCGGTTGCACCTCTAACTCGGCTGGCAACTTGTAGGTATATAGTTTCTGCTCTTGCTGTTGGTCTTGCTGTACTCCCGGACAATCCACCAGTACTTCAACCCATCGGTTCTGACCCCCACCAGCTTGATAGGATGCCCCAGGCTCAGCCAGTACCATACCACTACGGGGATTAGACATATCGAGAACCCTACTCACCAAAAATGTTTCCAAGCCTATTGGCGGTTGTGCCTTGCCATCCGTCAATTTTAACGGTCTGTCGTGGAGGATGTTACCCCCTCAGCCTGGGACGAAGCCTTTGCGTTCTCTCTTTGTAACCACAAACCTACATTATCGAGCAAATGCTTCGCCCCTACTTGCGAATTTGATGGGTGAGGAAGAGAGGAGGATTGGATAATCGCTCAACTCTCTTCTCTTGCTCAGAACTATCAACAAGCCTTTATACCTGTACTGTTCCACCCTATACGCGGAGAGTTTTGCGCTTCTTGCAGACTCATCTGATCGCGCACTAATCGGTTGAGCAATAAGAAGTGGCGTTTTCTCACTATTGATAGAGAGGACACCCTAAGCCTGTATGAGATCCTATTTCTATAGCAAAGTTAATTTAAAGAAATGATTTCAGGGGCATTAGCCCCCACTCTACCACACTCACCATCTCAACTTAGCTCTCTATTTTTTTGTAGGTTGTTGTCAAATGTAAAAACTCTTATCAATGTCAAGAATTCTGGAAATTGCCTCGTTGGCCTTGGCTCTACGAGTGGCTTTGTTTCTTTTTTCTCATATACACCAATTTTGTTTAGCATTTTGTAATCAAGGAGCTAGCCAAAAAGCTTCTAATAGTCTTAAAATCAGAGTTTTCCAGCCTCAACATCTCATTGCTCCATTGATGAGGGTTTTGGTCGGATTCTTGATATGCCTCTTGTTTTTGCCGCTTTAGAGCTTTTTTCACAAGCTACCCCTCGATTTATTAGAAACTTGCATCAAGGAAAGCCTGTTTTTCGTCAGGGCTAAGGCTAAACCTCTTAGCTCAACCTTCTCAAAATCCTTTCTACGCTCATTCCTCAATTGACGCTATGAATATTACTGAGTTGAACCAAGCCGATACTCTCAAGTTTACAGAAGATACAGAATTTTTTAACAATGACATTCTGGAGGTAGAGGAACCCGATTTAACTCTTGTAGAAGTCGAATTCTCGGACTCCAAGAGTACACTCGCAACAAGTCGTTCTTCTGGCTATAGCAAAACAAACTCGGATGACACAGTGGGAGCTTTCTTTAAAGAGATGGCTCGTTACCCCTTGCTCAAGCCAGAAGAAGAGGTGGAGTTAGCTAAGAATGTTCAATTCTTAGTCGAAATGGATGAACTCCAGGAACGCTTGCAGACACGGTTAGGGCGCAGGCCGACGAAAGCTGAGCTGGCAAAAGAGCTGAATTTGACAGAACGCCAGTTGGAAAATCGCCTCTATCGGGGTCGTGTAGCCAAGCGCAAAATGATTCGTTCTAACCTACGCTTAGTGGTTTCAATTGCTAAGCGGTACTTAAACAGAGGAGTGCCTTTCCTGGATTTGATTCAAGAGGGTGCCCTAGGATTGAATCGTGCGACGGAAAAGTTCGACCCAGAGAAAGGTTATAAATTTTCGACCTATGCCTACTGGTGGATTCGTCAGGCCATTACCCGCACAATTGCCAACGATGCACGCACCATCCGTTTACCGATTCATATTGTCGAAAAACTCAATAAACTCAAAAAAGCTCAGCGCGAACTCAAGCAAGGACTGCAACGCAATCCGAATGAAGAGGAATTAGCAAAAGCGTTAGATATTACGCCTTCTAATTTGCGCCAGTTGCTACAGTTACGCAGGCGATCGCTCTCTCTGAATCATCGAGTGGGTAAGGGAGAAGATACAGAACTCGTGGATTTGTTGGAAGACAATGATCTGCGGTTGCCCGAAGAGCAAATGAGCGAAACCATGATGCGCCAAGAAATTTGGGAAGTCTTGAGTGATGTGCTCACGGAACGGGAAAAAGATGTCATTTCGCTACGCTATGGTTTAGCGAGTAGTGAACCTTACACCCTGGAAGAAGTCGGCGGGATGTTCAATCTTTCCCGCGAACGGGTGCGGCAAATTCAAAGCAAAGCCATGCGTAAGCTACGTCGTCCTCAAGTGGCTCGACGCCTGAAAGGTTGGTTGACTTAGAATTCACCCAGTCAGGAGTCATTAGTTGTTAGTAAAACCCTGTAAAATAAGGCGTTTGGCTAATAACTAATGACTTGACTGTTTATGGGTGAGTTCACGATACGACCCGCAACACCAACAGATGTGCCTGTGCTGTTTGATTTAATTCAGGCACTGGCAGAGTATGAAAAACTCTCCCACGCCGTTACGGGTAATCCGGAGGCGCTCAAAGAGCATCTGTTTGGTGCTAAACCTTATGCAGAGGCGATAATTGCAGAGAATGCTGAGCAAGCCGTGGGATTTGCGCTGTTTTTCCCGAACTACTCCACTTTCTTGACCAAATCAGGGATTTATCTCGAAGATTTGTTCGTCCTGCCGGAGTTTCGGCGCAAGGGTATTGGTAAAGCGATTCTGCAATACCTGGCGCAGTTAGCCGTTGAGCGAGATTGTGGACGTTTGGAATGGAGTGTACTCGATTGGAATCAACCGGCGATCGCATTCTACAAGCGTATGGGAGCATCCGTTCTTGAAGCGAATCGAATTTGCCGTATCTGTGATGAGTCGCTGACTCAAGTGGCTAATGGAGCATCATCTTTAAGCCTGCGTCCCTCTGTCGCAGAGGATATACCTGTACTATTCCCCTTGCTTCAAAGAAAGGCGGAGTTTGACAAGAAACTAGACACCTTCACGGGCAATCCTGACACTCTGAAGAAGCATGTATTCGGTCAACGGGCTTATGTTGAAGTTATTCTGGCAGAATCCGAAGGGCAGGCCGTAGGGTTTGCTACTTTTTTCCACAATTATTCCACTTTTTTAACTCAACCTGGGCTTTACGTGGATGATTTGTTTGTTTTGCCTGACTATCGGCGTCAGGGTTTGGGTAAGGCGATGCTTACTTACCTCGCTCAGTTGGTGAGGAAGCGCAACTGTAGGCGGCTAGAGTGGTTAGTGGCGGTATGGAATGAACCTGCGATCGCATTTTATGAGAAGCTAGGGGCTTCAGTCTTACCCGACTGGCGAATTTGCCGGGTGACGGGGGATTCTCTAACTCAGCTTGCCACGTCAATCTTCCCTGACAAGATTAGCTAACCTATCGAAAGATGAACTTCTGTTATAGATGCTGATAAATTATCAACAAGTGTATCTTTGTTAGTTGCAGTAGAGACTGTTCGGGAGAAAATAAGTACATCTACTCAAGATTCCATTCAAGTGTTTCGAGTTGAGAGGAGAAAATTATGACTATTTGGGTGAATGAACAGCTTGATCCATCGGGTCTCCTCTATTCTTGTATTGCCTGTTGCGATGAACAGCAAGCGCAGGATTGCCATGAGTCTTTCGAGCAGAATTTGACAGACGAGCAAAAGTCAGCGGGTTGGGTGGCGCGTTTGAGAACGGTGAGTTCCTGGGATGAAGTGCCAGTCAATGCTTTGAAGTTGAATTAGGGCTTGACGTAATCGTCTCATAATGCTTGCGATATAAGGCTTATTTTGTCTTACTTCTCCCTACCAGGAAAGCCAACATCCTCAGACCAGAGCCTTGGAGGACTATTTGCAGAACATGCAGTCTGGGGCAAAGGATTGATTATATGGCGATGATAGTTGTCCGAATCGAGATAACAGGAGGTACACAACAGCATGATGCTGAATTTAGGCAAATCATCGTAGAATCTGTTAGGAGTACTGTATCGCCTAT
>NZ_DATNPA010000684.1:0-7134 GCF_036703385.1 Allocoleopsis sp.
CGCACTTTCTCTCCACTATGCGATCGCACTCAGGTTCAGATCCCCGACTTTTTAGAAAAGTCGGGGATCTCGGCTTTCACAAGAGTATTTATTTAACGTTCAACAGGCTTTAACTCTTCTGCTTTAGTTGTGGGAATCGGAAAGCGGAAGACGGCAAAAATCGCCCTTGCCGTAAACAAGAATATTGTCGCAGCACCAACGGCAAAAATAATATCACCCGGAATCCGCAGCCACACTGTCCACCGCATCCAAGGACTCGTAATCACCTCAGCACTGCGGGCAAACCAAGTACCGTGATTAATCGACTCCGATAGCTGATAAAATCCATTCGGAATCAAACCAAAAATCATCATCACGACTAAACCACCATTGATTGCCCAGAACGAAAAGCGCAGTAACTTTTCATTCCAAGCTTGTTCTGGCACAAATTCTCGCAAGGCAAACAACATCAGCGCCAGTGCCAAACAGCCATAAACCCCAAACAAAGCCGAATGAGCATGAATTGGCGTTGTATTTAACCCCTGAGAATAGTACAGAACAATCGGCGGGTTAATCAAAAATCCAAACACTCCTGCACCGATTAAATTCCAAAAACAGGTAGCGATGAAAAATCGTAACGGCCAACGATAAAATCCTTCGGCTTCTTTGGAAAGTTTCAGTGTCTGCAACACCTCAAACCCAATCAGTGTTAGAGGCACCACTTCCAAAGCTGAAAATACGGCTCCCGTTGCGGCAATAAATGACGGCGTACCAGAAAAGTAAAGATGGTGCAGTGTCCCCATCACTCCACTCCCCAAATACAAAATCGTAGTCAGGTAAGTTGCACGCAATGCCGAAGATTTCTTGAGGAATCCCAACTCACTGCACAAATAGGCAATCACAACCGTTGCAAATACCTCAAAGAACCCTTCAACCCACAGGTGGATTACCCACCAGCGCCAATACTCCGCAATACTCAAAGGGGTGTGATTGCTGTACATCAAACCCACTGAATAAAACAGGGGAATAGTAATCGCACTGTAGAGGAAAAAGTGACTCAAACCCGTAGGATTTGTCTCCTTTTTCAACGCAGGCTTGAAGGCACGATACATCAGCCATAGCCAAAACGTCATGCCACCAATCAGCAAGATTTGCCAAACTCTGCCTAATTCGATGTACTCATAGCCTTGGTGTCCCCAAAGGAAGCTCTGCTTCACATCCAGAACTCCAGTGATTGCCTCCCAAGTGCCAATCATCGAACCGATGACAACAACGGTTAATGCCACTAAAAGAATGACATTACCTAGTGCTTGATTTTTAGGTTCAAACTGACCAAAACGGGGAGCAAAGTACAGTCCTGCTGCTAACCAGCATGTCGCAATCCAAAAGATAGCTAACTGCAAGTGCCAAGTGCGAGAGGCTGCATAGGGGAGAAAGTCACTCAAAGGAATTCCGTAAAATCCTTCTGCTTCTACCGCATAGTGAGCCGTAAACATTCCCATGATAATTTGCACTAAAAATAGTGCCATTGCTACACCAAAAAATAAGGAGGTTACTTTTTGGCTGGGTGTGGGAATGGCTACAGCAGGACGTGCCGGAACTGCCTGAACGTCATCTGCTTGTTCTTGACTCAGATAGACGAACAGAAATACCCCAATTCCAGCAATCAAAATGATGATTGACACAATTGACCAGATGATAAACTGCCCTGGTGGTTCATTACCCACTAAGTCATCATGAGGCCAGTTTGCGGTATAAGAAAACGGTGCATTGGGTCGATTTGCAACTGCTGCCCAAGCTGTCCAAGCAAAGAAGGCTGTGACATCCCGAATTTGAGTATCGTTTTTAAACCAGTTGCGAGGAATGGATTGAACGGGAGAACCTTCGATTAACAGTTGATGATAATCTTGGAAAACTTGTTTTAATCCTTGAGTTTGTGCATTCGTTAGGATTAATTCGTGGGTTTCGGGTTGGTAACGATTGGTCTTAAATTGTTCGGTAACTCGTGCTTCTAAACTCGCTCGTTCTGGAGCAGGTAAAGCTTCTAAATCGTCCTGTGAAAAATCAGGATTACCGCTGTATATCATCCCAGCCGTTGCTAGTCCCCAACGGTGGAGAACATCAGCACTCCAGTCGGGGGCAAGATAGCTTCCATGCCCCCAAATACTACCAATATGCTGACCTCCACGCGCCAGATAAATTTCTTGTCCTGCTTGAATTTCTCCCTTAGTCATGACGACTTCTTGCTGGAGAGAGCGCATCACTTCTGGGACGGGTGGCGCATTTTTCCAAATGATTGCCCCTGCCGCTAGCAAGGCAGTAAAGGCAACAATGCAAATGAGCACTAACCAGGCAGGCAAACCGAATCGATATCTTCTCTGTCCAGTTTCCGTTCCGGCAGCAACTATCGTGGTATTGGTCATAACCAAACCTCCAAAATTTGAACAAAATTCTTTAAAATTTGTTAAACGGTTTCCGATTTAACAGATAAAGGGTAAGCCTCCTAAATCTATCGATACCGCTTCTCACTTAATTGGCTCGATTTTCTTCACATTTTTTAAAGTTTTGTGGCTATTGTTGTGTCAAGTTAACAACAAAGTTAATAAGTTTTTAATGGGTCTAAAATCAAGTTAAGTGAGCTGGCAGAAGGGAGAGGACAACAATTACAAGGAAACCGAAAGCTGTTCCCGTTTCAATCATCGCTACCCATTGAATTTTTGCGGTACGATACCACTTTTGATAGAGAGCAATAATGCCAAATTTAAGCAGTGCTAATCCAAATGCTAAAGTCGCGATTAAAGGTAGCCAACCCAGATGGTAGAGGGTGGCAACAATGAGAGTTGCGATCGCATGATAAACTACCCCTGGTACAGGAGAACTAGTCTTCGTTTTCCGCAACTTCACGGTAAAAATGGTACTGGAAAAGTAGAGTGTGTTGAGTACCCACAACCCCATTGCCGTAGCTGAAATGGTGCCAGTGGTAACCGCCTCAGCGAGAGGAGCAGCAAGGCAAACTGCTGTAAAGGTAATGAATTCGTTGAAAATTGATTTTTGTTCTCGATGGAGAACAGAGACTGCATCCACAACAAGTGCAGCAACCGCACCCAGGTAAAGCCAAAGTAGCACGGGAGAACTGAGATAAAGCCAAAATGCGATCGCAACTGACACAGCAGAGTACATGCCACCCCACACCAGAAAACGAGGCTTGAGACTCCGCCGTTGCTTGATTTGAAGGACGATGGGATGCTCAGCCTGAAAGCCAAAGAACGCACATACTAAAGCTAATGTAGTTGCCAGTGTCCAAGCTTGCGCTAAGGCAGCTCCTGTGAGGAACGATACCAGCAACACCACATAAACCCCATGTTCGTGAGAAAGGGTTGGTCTGTACCAAGCCTGAGATTTTGGTTGAGTAAGACTTCTAGCAGATGAAGGATTTTCTGTTACAGCATTGATGGCTGGCTGAGTCATTGTCTCAACATTCTCCACTATTTCCAGGGTTACGGCATTTTTACTAGCTCTTGCTCAACAGCCTCTTGCTCGAAGTCATCGGTATGGGCGTCAATTGCCACTTTGGTATTTTCAGGCAGAGCTACACGATCGGGACTGTGAGGACTCTTGAAGGTAGCTTGAGCATCGTTTCTTTGGCAAGCAATCATTGTTTTGACGTGTTCCATTTCATCATCTCGGATAGCAACGAACACGTCAAAGAGGTTCTCAATCTTCGGACGACGCTCTTCTGGAGGGCGATCAGTTTGGAATTCATCAAACAGATAGAGGTCGCCGCAGCAGTAATATTGAATGGCTACTGGCGGTGCTGGTTGCGCTTTCAGTTCATCCCCATGCTCTTGGAGAAACGTGTCATAGGTATGGTAGGCATGTTCTTCGACCAATTGCATGAAGCGATAAGCAGAGCGTGGTGCGACCATGTACACAAAAACAATAATCCAGTAGTAGATAAAGGCTCCGCTACGACCAACAAAGCGATCAATCCAGTATTTATTGCCACCTAGTTCCTCACTAATTAGCAAGTGGTGTAACTCGTTCCAAGCTTCGGCAAAGTGAATCTTGAGCCAGTCGGCCTTGCGCCACCAACCCATTGTTTCATAAAGGTGAAGGACTGAAGTATAGGCAAAGTAGGGAACCCGCGCCACCGTTTCTAATACAAAGAAGCGGGGATAAATGCGATCGCGGTAAAAAGTTTTCAACATCAACTCTAAAAAGTTGACAAGCAGTCGAATCATTTCTATGTTCTCCTCTGTCTGTTGAGGTTGCTCAACAGGATTTGCTTTCAAATCAATTTTGGCAAGCTTCTCTAGCCCTGGTGCCATGTTGTGAGTAGTTATGGGAACAGATTGATTGTTTGTACCTTGCTACGTTTATTTTGAAAAATATTCTTAACTACTGCTATGAGCTAGCTCATATTCAGATTGAGACAGGAGAGCGATCGCATAAGCACTACTGCCAGCAATTCGCGCAAAGACTGGCGTAAGCAGCTTGCAGGCCAGGTCAATCGATGAAATAACACCTTGTTAGCATAATAACTTTTATTACACTGCCACTTCTATCCGCAGAAAGGACTCATGTTAAGTCAGTTTGTAGTTATAAGTACAAAGACCCCCCAAACAATTTGGGGGTTGGCAAAATTGTCAGCCTTGATAGTTTTACATTACCCCTTGGAGAGACCGCTCTTCATCACGAGCCGCAACAACTAGGACTAGACAAAGAGCTGCGATCGCTTTTTGCCATTCTCTACGTACCTGTTCAGATTTCCCGAAAAACTTCATTAATAGACACTATCCTCTACTTGTGGTTTTAAGGTCTATGAGGTAGCTCATAAAAAGGCAGATTATTACTGCTATCAGTAATAATCTGCCTGAAGAAGTACATCGGAAGAATCAAAGTCTCTCCTCGTAGGAGAGAGGTTTTCCCGAGAGGTCAGAGAGAAGGGCTATATAGCGATTCTAAAATGAATGGAGTACAGTCAGACCTAACCCCCAACCCCCTTCCCTAATAGGGAAGGGGGCTGATTTCAAAGCCTCTCTCCTACAAGGAGAGAGGTTAAAAGTGTACGGCACTCAATCGAGAAGGGATATATTACTCGGTTACTTATTTTCAGAAAGCGTGAGTAAAAATGCCAGGTTTAACTCTGCCTTCAAAGCATGAGGAGCATTGGCTGGCATATAAACAAACGTTCCTTGTTCCAGAACAATATCTTCTCCCTCTAGAGTCAGAATTCCTCGTCCTTCAATAACATAGATAGTCGCATGGCGAGGCGATGTGTGTTCAGAAATATCAGTGCCAGCGGCTAGACAAAATAGGGTGTATTGACAGTAGGGGGCTTTCACTAGCACTTTGCTAAGAACACCGGCATAAGGATATTCGATTTGCTCTTGCAGTGTTGTGACTGAAGATGAGTTTGTTAGGATTGTATTAGTCATGGTAAATCCACCTTCTTCAATGAGAATGTGTAAAGGCAAGACATATTTGGCAATTTTTAAGCTTATTGCGCTGTGGCACACAGCGTGATGTAACCCAAATCGTCTTGGTATTTCTTGAAAACGCGACGCATGGCTAGCACTCGTTCCCGAATTTGAGGATAGGTTAATACCTTCCACAGAATTGTAGCTGTAGCAGCTAAACCTTCATCCTGAATCGTTTCTCGTATATCCAACAGTTTTAGGGAGTCGGTTTTATATTGCTGAACTTGCAAGCCAGCGGTGGCAAAAGCGATTTTCCAATTCATCTCCGATAGCGGTGTAGTATTGCTTCGGACTATCTGCGCTAAAGCTTGATGAATTTCTTCTTCATAGTTTCGAGCAAGCATTTCGTGAGAGAGAAACTTGCCTTCTTTTTTTAGCTTGCCATGAATCTCTTTCAATATTTTTGCCTTTGCTGGCGCAGATTGCATCGATAAAATCGCCTCAGCAAAAACATAATCAAACTGCCCAGAGATGGCCTCTAAGTGGAAAATATCTCCTTCAATAATTTCTACTTGACCTTCCAAACCAGCGGCGCGAACATTGGCACGCGCGCGAGCCACGCTGTCTGGATTTTTCTCCACACCCACAACTTGCACCCCAAAGCGTTGAGCCAGTGCGATCGCACTATACCCAAAACTGGAAGCTAACTCTAGTACCGTTTCACCTGGCTGGAAATTTGCCCACTCAAACAACTGCTCTGTAGCAGCACGTCCACCGGGTCGTAAAATCTTCTTACCAGCCGCTGCTAACACTTGATGAGCGGGTGCCGTTTTGAAGTTGAGGGTAGCGTTGGTCATCGGTGCGACCTCCTGAATCATCTCTACCCTTATGTTGCTCGACGTGTTTGATAAAGTCTCTGAGCTAGCTCATATTTCTCGCTATCTATTTGGTCTTCAGCGAAGACTTTCAATCTGCCTAAGGCTTTGGGGCTTATTACTGTTATTACTGCTGGGACAATTAGCTTTCACGTTAGAGCCAGCAACGGCTGTACTGAGGCAACACCAGGACGCGCCTGGAATCATGCGTTATCACTCTCAGCAATCTTTACGAGATGAATTGGGCAATGCATGGCAGGTGATACTGTTCAAACAAATCACACCAGGTCAGCCAACCTTGTTTAATCTCAGGTTAGTTGGCTTTCCGGGTATCGCGGAGGTGAGCCACCCCCAATCCCTGGAAATCACTACGGCGAGGGGTCAAGTCCTAACTGCTGTCGATATATTTCCTCAAGGAGCACCTGCGCCCAATGTGGGTCAGTATAATTTCACAGATGTTCTGAATCATTTACACGGAGATGATTCCCTTACCCTTTCAATTCGGCTCAAAAGTGACCAACCCCTTACCCTACAAATTCCCCAATCTCTTGTTGTGGAGTGGCAATGGCTGGCAAGTGAGCTTTGATAGTAAATCTGCTGTGATATAGCGAGTTTCAATTAAGTGGAATAGGGGACTATAGTAGGGGCGCGAGATGTCGTGCCCCTACCCTGGAGTCTACGTCAATGAGAACCCAAAAGTAAGTAACGTTCCTGGAGCGCAAGAAAGAGAGAGGGAGCCTTTAAGCAACCTGACCAGAAATAGAACGCTGAACACAACGGATAAAATCAGCGCGGCTGCGATGCATCTCATCAATGGTGCGACCCTGCATAAAAGCCACTCCAGCCAACCCAGCCTCTGT
>NZ_DATNPA010000685.1:0-6893 GCF_036703385.1 Allocoleopsis sp.
TGGTTAAAAGAGGTAGTAATGGCTTGAGATGGAAACGGTCAGTAACAACAACTAATTCTTGAAAATTTAACGGCACGCGGTAGTAACGGAATACTCCGGAACCCACAAATACTGCCAGTCCCTCATTATTGTTTTCCTGCCAAAATCTTTCGTCCACATCGATGAGTTCTTGCAGGGGCTGGAGAAATTCCCCGGCTTCCCGATCACTCATTCCACTCTCTACGATGCTACTTTCAGCCTGTCGCATCAAATTCTTGAGCCGAATATAATTCTGTTGGATATCTGCCGCCAGTCGGTAGATAGGCATATAAATAGATACACACAATCCCTTGGGCTGTTCTACTAGTGCTTTAACTTCCTCTCTGGATAATAGACTCATATCGTTTTGTCTCTTCCTATTGTGCTAAAGTGACGATTCAAAAAGCGCGATTTCCTACCCTTATCTGAACCGATGAGCAGCGCCCAGACGAATGCGATCGCTATATTGAAGAGCATCCAAGCTACGCAAACGCTTCACGTTCAAGTGAGTGCGCTTCTTGCCTACAAGTTACCTCCGTTACCTTATCTACTCGTCTATCTATAGAGAGGAAGCGAAAAAGTTTCTCTCTCATAACTCTTCCCAAAGATGCAGGTCGTTCATGTTTTCTTACACTTTAATAAATGTAAAGAGAAGATTGACGTTATCTAACCAATAAGGTAACGCTTATGATGCTCCGTTTTGGCTGAAATCACCATTGATTAACTGAACTAAAGATTTTTGCGAGTTCCTATAGGCTGCTATATCCAGTTGCGCTGCTGTCAAATAGACCTCTTGCGAAAGTCTATTTTCGCCCCCCTAGCCCCCCATGAATAAAAGGCTTCGTCCTTACTCCTCTCCCCTTTTAGGGGAGAACTCTCTTGGGTGGGGGGAATAGAATTCAAAGTCCCCCAGAATTGGGGAATTTAGGGGGCTGTCCAGGATTTATGCAAGAGGTCAAATCAAGAAGCAGTTGTTCAGAGAACTATTAGGTAAGCCGTTTTGATCAGCCTATAAAGAGAAAAATTCAGACTGTTTTTCTCCAGCCAAACAGCGGCATTATATCCATCAATATCCTGACAAACTACTTGAGGCTTCGACTAGAGGAGACCATATGGCTGCGATTTTGCATCCAATTTATGCATTGGCACATTTTGCATTAGCGATTTGGGGGATTCACCTATTTCAACAATCCATTAACATCGGCACGATTCTGCTGCTTATAGTGCTGACTGGATTGATTTATGACAATCTCATCATTTCCATAGGTAGCTGCATTGGGGAGGGGGAAGTACTGGAGTTTCTTAATCGGCTTCGCTTCTTGTTCCACACGTTATTTACCCCGCTACTTTTAGTAGTTGCTGTCGAACTCGCTAATTACGCTGGTGTTCAGTGGTTTGCTAGCCCGATCGCACGTTGCATGACCTGGTTGCTTGCTCTTGGCCTGATTGAATTTGAGTTTCGGAAGAAGTATTTGACGCTGAAGTTGGAATCCACAACATTTGCAGGTACCTTGCGTTACAGAGAGGCTGAAGGTAGCTTACCAATGGCAGCGATTTTGACGATCGCACTGGTAGCATTAGTAGGCATCATCATCTGGCAAACCATGCAATGTCCTTGGGTGTTCATCGGGGCACTCATTATGTTCTTGGGTAGCGCTGTGCCAACTCGATTAGTCGGTCAGGTGCTGGGTTCTGGAGTAGAGATTGTATTGGTTTTGAGCTTACTAGCACTTAAGTAAACCTCAGTCTTAGAAGGGTGCATCTGAATTGGGCAGAAACATTTATAAAGACTTGTAAATCGAATCCGTTAGCATCGCTATAATATGTTTTTTTTAACGCAGAGGTTCGCATAGATTCGCGCAGAGGGTCTCAGAGGTATAGTCCTTCTCGATTAAATGAGATACACTCTGACCTCTCTCCTACTCTCTTTGTTAATTCAGATGCAACCAGATATGAGCTAATCCCATTCTTCGGGGATATTTTTTTAAATTAATTTAATAGTCTTTTGATAGAGGTTGAAAAACGATTTGTTCGATAAAACGGTAGCTATAAGCAAGGAAATACACATCCTCAGCTAAACTTTTAATTTTGCTTTCTCAGCCTTATTGAAATGATTCTCGATTGAAGTAATTCATAAAATTAAGGCTTTATAGGAATTTTAATTAACTGGCTTAGCTGGTCTGTGGTTAACCCCAACGCTTAATTTGAATAGGGAATATAACCACATATTTTATCTGATTTACTAAAGGAATTCAAGATGTCTGGACAATCGTGTTTGTCCTCCACTAATCAGGGGAATGGAGAAAAGATTAGGCAGGCACTAGAGCAATTAAGCCTAGAGCCAAATAGTATCTTTATTCAGGATTCTACCCTTGAAGTATGCTCTTATCGCGCACTATTAGTAACAGCTTTTCCATTTTCAATGTTCTTCATTAGTGTAGCAATTGGTCAAGCCGATATCCTCAGCTTTTATTTCTGGGTCTGCATTGCTTGTCTTGTTGCCAGTTTGCCATTGATGAGCACCGCTGTTATCGAGAGGGTGTCTCAAACGCGCAAAAAAGGTAATAACTATGACTCTGTGCAAGGCTGGGACAATCCAATTTCCAACGTGCCAACTCTAACTCCTGTACCGATAATTCCTAGCCCTCTGGTTCAGTGTGACAGCCATCCACAAGACTGGCTGTGGCAGGGTTGGAAAGTTCGCTATACCGTAGTACATAATCCCCAAAGTCAGGTTCCTGTGATTCTGTTACACGGCTTTGGCGGTTCCATTGGTCACTGGCGACAGAACATTGCAGAACTGGCAAAGCATCACACGGTCTACGCCGTGGATTTATTGGGCTTTGGTGCCTCGGAAAAGCCTGTTGCTCCTTATGGGATTGGACTTTGGGTGGAACAAGTCTACGAGTTCTGGAAGACTTTTGTGGAAGTTCCTGCCGTGCTAGTGGGCAACTCTATTGGTTCTGTGATTTCTTTAGCCGCAGCAACCACTTATCCAGAAATGGCACGAGGTGTGGCAATGATTAGCTTGCCCGATACTTCGGACTCTGAAGAATCAATTCCAGCCGTCATCCGTCCCTTGGTGCGCAGGCTCAAAGCAGCTTTCACGTCGCCCCTATTGCTGCAACCCCTGTTTCACCTAATACGACAACCTTGGATTATTAGACATTGGGCAGGATTAGCATACGCTTGCAAAGAAGCCATTACTGATGAACTGCTAGAAATTCTCTGTGCACCTGCCCGTGACCTCGGTTCAGCTAAAGCATTCTGCGCTATTCTCAAAGCGATGCTCAGCCCCAAATTTAGCCCTTCTATTCGCTCCATCCTAACTAACCTCAAAATTCCGTCTCTATTGGTATGGGGCCAACAAGACCGCATGATTCCCCCTGCACTGGCTCGTCGCTTCCTCGGCTATAACCCCGCACTGCGGCTGATAGAGGTTGAGGACGCTGGACACTGTGCTCATGATGAACGCCCAGAACGGGTTAACCAGGAACTGCTCAGCTGGATTCAGACACAAGTACTCAGTTGTGGTGCCTGAAACTTGCATATCTTAAAGACGGGAATGGGGGAATTAGGCTTTCATTACAATGTTCGTGTGTGCAGCTCATGGGAAGTCTTCCGCGTTTCAAGGATAAGCAAAATTGTAGGGTGTGCTAGCGTTGCGTAACGCACTCTTATTCGAGACTTTGGTGGGTTACGGCTACCGCCTAACCCACCCTACACAAACCTATAAATCGGTAAGCTCTATCGGCTCACTCTTGTTGTGACAAAGTCATATTTTCCCCAGACACTATGGCATAAAATTTCCGAGCTATGTTACCGAAAAGGAGGCCAGCCAATAAACTAATAACCAGAGAGCCACTCACAATAGCAGCCGTAAGTACTGTAGTATGACGTTCTTCTTCCACCTTGAATTCTCCTCATAAAGGTATCAAAACATGACCAAAAACTGGGCATGAAGCTCCCCCTTGGGATTCTCAAATAAAAGGCGATCGCACAAGTTCAACTCGTAAGCGATCGCCCCACTAAATCAGGTCAGGAGTCTCATGGCTATGGTAACAGCACCACCTACACAGCATTGCTCAACCCTGTTCTTTGCAAAGCAATACTCCTATCGGTAATACAATCTATATAGTTAGATTAACGGCTACGGTTGCCTGTTACTTATATCCGACGAAGGAGTTTACGTAACATCTGTTTGTTATTAATGATACAAAGATTCGTGAGCAAGAGCTATGGCTATTGAAGCTTCCTAATGCAAATGACTCCCCAGCTTTCCACATCCTCCCATCCTTTCACTGTATTCCCAGCCGAGATAGCTCTCACTTCGTTAAAAAACACGTCAGATTTTGGCAGGCTCAGCTTTGTTATTAATTCTTGCTTTATTTCCTCGCTTAGATATTTATAAATTAAGCTCAAATGAGGATTAAGCTCATATTCAGATGGATTGTTTGAACGGCTACTTAGGGTTTCTGATATCTGGCTGAGAAGGGAATTTGGGTAAAATTGCACGAATAAAGTTTTGGTAAACTCATCTGTATACAGTAGCTTATCGACCTTGAGACTAAAACTTTGAACTCCTAGTGTTGCCTGTTCAAGAAGTTTAGAAGGAGATTCTTCGGGTGTACACTCCCCCGAATAGATAGTTACATGAGGGGTAAAAACTGGAGCGTCATACTCTTGTGCAAGCGTATCTACAATTTCCTGAAAAAATGCTCTGTCTTCTTCCGAGGGAATAAGCCAGAATGAGATTTTAGTATTCATCGCATCACTTCACTACAGCTGCAACGGTAACAATCTGAGTCTCTTCATCAATACAGACCTTGGCTAATCCAAATTGCTCGATAACCCAAGCATTCGTTGTCTGGTGCGTGGTAATTTCAGCCACTTTGTACTGGCTTTTCTCTGATGCCAATGCCGCTGGCAAGAGTAACTGATCGCCTAGAAATTGATCGACGGGTGCCCCATTGGCGTGGAAATCTAGCAATTCCTGAGTTGCTATTTCAGCGACGCGCTCTGCGGGTAGCCCGATTTCTCCCACAGCACCAAATCCAGACCGACTGTACTCGTATTCAGCCGTCAGAAAGATGCCTGCTCCTGGCCCCACACCTCGCTGTCGCAGGGGCTGCACTTTACCCTTGAGATGGGCTTGTTGTAACAAGTTTTCCGCCCGCATCGCCATCCGCTGGGGGATATGGGAAGGAAGTTCCGTCACGACGGCTAACCCCCGCACCTGCTGCAAGGTTCCTCGCTCTAGTAACTGAAGACCGCTTAGAGGCGATGTGGCCTTATCTCCAGCGCCAGTTACCCGCAATTCCACCTCGCCACCGCCTCGCGGATACCAACCCCAAGCACGAACCTGCACCTGTGCTTGCACCCCCATCTGTCTCAGCGTGGGCAGATAGACTTGTTCGATATAGGTGATGGGTGGACTCCAGGACACATGAGTTCCTCCCCTTAGAGTCACGACTGAGTTACCCTTCGCCAATGCTAGGGGTAGCAGGATGGTTTGCAAAATCAGCGTGATGGCACCCGCTGAACCTGCGCCTGTAGTCTCGGTAACATCAAAGCTGTAATGTCCAGCCACGGTGGGACAACTCGGAATGAATTCCAGCGTCATGGAACGCAGTGCATCTCCCTTCACTTTGGCTTGGCAGATAGCCGCTGCTGCACGCACACCAGTTAAGTGTTGAATGGCTAATCCCGGCTTACTCCGACCTGCACGGATGCGATCGATGCGAATGGGTTGACCTGTAATGGCAGCTAGGCTGAGGGAGGTACGTAAGATTTGACCGCCGCCCTCACCGTAAGAGCCGTCAATGTGAAGCATGTTGGCTTAATTTGTGTTTTTAAGGCTGGTTTTAGCGCTTTTTGTCTACTGTAAGGGTATCCTCACCGCACCGCCAAGGGCATACGCCGCTGGTGAGGTAATTGGGGAAGGAGCCATCGCCTAGCAGGATGCGTTTGTGGCGATCAGTTTCGAGTAAAGCCGTAGGCGAGCGCGCAAGGGCTAAACTAAAAACACGCCGCTTGACGAGCAGGTTACGACAGCCGTGTATATTACAACTGACAAAGCCATTACCCTAGAGGAATTTCTCAAGCTTCCAGAAACAAAACCTGCAAGCGAATATATCAACGGGGAGATTATCCAGAAGCCAATGCCAAAAGGGAAGCACAGTCGTTTGCAGTTCAGGCTGTGCGAAACTATCAACAACATCGCTGAACCCCTTCAGATTGCTTCTGCATTCCCAGAGTTACGCTGTAGCTTTGGTATCCGATCCATTGTGCCAGATGTAGCCGTCTTCAAGTGGTCGCGAATCCCTTTTGATGCCGATGGGGAACCTCCAAACGATTTTTTGCTCTGTCCAGACTGGACGATTGAAATTCTCTCTCCCGAACAGAGTTCAAACCGGGTAATTGGCAATATCCTCTACTGTCTACAGCACGGTTGCCAATTGGGATGGCTAATAGATCCACGCGATCGCTCTATTCTGATTTTCCTTCCAAATCAGCAACCAGAATTATTACAAGGTAGCGATCATCTCTCTGTGTTAGAGGAGATTGATTTAGCGCTAACTGTAGAGCAGGTTTTTAGTTGGTTGAAGATGGCAGGATAAGGCTGTTGCGCTTGGGGGGTGAGGAATGTCTCGCAGAAAACCAACCTCCAATTTTGTTCAACACTAAATAAACAGCGTCGGCGACACCTTGAAGTAATCGCCAAGCGCTTTGGCCTGTGCCTTACTAATTGAGCGCTTGCCATTCACAACCTCAGACACCACACCGCTCGATCCGATAACACCCACTAAGTCAGCTTGACGAGTGCCACTGGATTCTAGGATGTGTTGGAGAATCTCGTAAGGTGCAGCTTGATC
>NZ_DATNPA010000686.1:0-2704 GCF_036703385.1 Allocoleopsis sp.
TATATAGCGATGAACCTGTATCAGACGATGAGTGGAAGGCGTTCTTCTGCGATCGCTGCTGCCATGAAGAGGAAAGATGGCTAATCGTTGGTATCAAGAAATATCTGAGAACGCAAGAACAACGGGAACAACTAGCTTCAATGGATTTGTCATTGGAAGATTTACTGAACGGTCGTTACAACGGAAACCAAGGGCGACAAGTCAGACAAATATTCGCAGCATGGAATGAAAAATTAGGGTTCCAAGCGTTTCGCGGTTAACTGGAAAAAATCACCATCGTGCCATACACAAGCAATAAGTCAACCGTTATTTTGTTACAGGGAAAGGAACGAAGATGTCAGGACTCAATCAAGAGGCAATTGAAAGGGGAAAAAGACTCGAGCAAATCATAATCAGAAGGCACAATCTGACCGAATCAGAGCAAAATTACGTGTTTGGGTACTCCGGTAGCGACAGTACGGTAGAGCAACGAATAAACGAAGTACTGTCCAAGAGAGGAACGGCAGAAGAAGACAACAAATAAGGTAGGGCAGAGCGCAAAAAGCACTCTTGAATAAAGTGAGGCACTAAAATGAAACCGCAATCGTTCACCATCCACAATCTTCAAAGCTATGAGGGAACAGAAACTATAGCGTTTAACTGTCACCTCATGTACGAAAAAAGAAAGGTCGCTACAGTAAAAAATGCAGGAACGGGCAATGGAAACGAATACACATGGGAAAATCAACTGGTAGAACAAGAGTTTAGAGCAGCAGTCACAGATGAGTTAGTATGGGATTTGTTAGAGGATAAATTACCAGAACTAAGCCAAGATGAGATTCAACTTCGTCTAAGCGTTGGTCGCTGATAGTTAGTGGTTTCACGCGATCGCAAAAATAATCCAGCGCTTGGGGAGCATCATTCATCGAGCGCTGGATTTTTATAGAGCCACGCAATATTTTTTGTAGAACATTCAATAAAACGTTCCTCCAAACAGAGGAACGTTTTGCTAGAGAGTCGAGACTACAATACAACAGAATGATTCTCCAATAAAAAATATAGTCGCAGCTTAAGTAAGCTATAATTAAGAAGTTTTTATATGCTTTAAAGGCATAAGCTTTGTTGAATTAATTGGAATTTAATATATTTATATTATCTCAGGAAAGCCAATCAACCTATGGCAGACATTACTGAATCGAACACAAATAACCAATCTATTTTAGGTATTAACTTAGATGGGCTTAACTACCTTGAAGGTGAAAATTTGCTTGCAGAAATAAATTCAATCTTCTTTCAAGCAATAGAGAATGGAATCAAGAAATATTATAAAGCCGAAGAATTAAATGCTCTGGAAGAACTAGGTAAAAGGATAATAAGAGATATTTTCAAAGAGCATCTTTGTCTAACTAAAGGACAAGCTGATGCACAAGAGCTAGAAGAAGTAATTACTAAAGTATTTCAAAAATTTCAAGCCTACTTAGAAAATCGCAATAAAGCGGATATCAAGACTGTAGACCAGCTCGACGAAGCAATACTACACGCAGAACCACGACTTCCTCCCATAACACCTATTCCTTCATCAGTTGTAATGTTTTCAAGCATTGAAGCTTATACCAGGAAAGACCGATGGCAAAAGAACGAACAAGGAATAGCCTGCTTACAACACAGAGCTAAAGGGAATCCCCAAAATTATATTGAGCATTACATCACCAACCCTAGAGATATTACCCTATTACCTTGGGATGAGGCACAGCAAATTATTGATAAGTATGGCTTTACAACAGCTAAATTGCACTTAGTTTTTGCTGCTCATGCCATAAAATCACAAACCCCCTGGGAAAGTAAATTTCTTTTGAAAGCTAGCGAGATAATTCGGGAATTTGGTTGGGAAAAAAATCATAAAAAAAGCAAACCAGAAAAACTGCTAGAAATTGCTAACACAGCCTTTGCTCTTGATTGCCTCCTAGTTAAAGCTTTTTGGGTTGAGGGAAAGAATAAGAAAGGACAAATCATAGCTAGTGCTCCTGTAGGGAGAATGTGGAATGTCTATATCAAGCCTATCGGTCAAGTTGACATTGAAGGAAAAATAGACCAGCCTGACGAAGTTTACATTACAGTGCAGCCCGGATTGTGGACTCAAGATTTTTTGAACCGAGCTGGAACCAAATCACGAGAAGCTTTATATCAGTTTGGCTACTTAGCTGAGCAAGTTTTGAAAATCGATCCCTACCATGATGAACTCGCACTAAGGTTTGCTATATACTTAACTTTGGATAGTCGAGTTCGCCCTACGGGAAACTACAAAGTCCAGGAGTTATTAGAAATTGCATTACCCCAATCAGTTATAGACAAAGCTCGGTCAGACTGCCGCAAAGCTTATGACTTAAAACAGCGTTGGGACAGCGCAATAAAGTTACTGCTCGAACTGGAGTGGCAGGTTACGTTTGATGCGGAAACTTATCCTGCATGGCTAAGACCAGACGCAAAAAGTAAGAAGCCTAAAGGTTACCTAGACAAGCTCCTGGAAGCCAAGCTAACTATTAAACCTATACCCCCTATTCCAGAACTTCTAGCCTGTAAGGTAAAAGCTAGGGCGAAATCCATAAAGCCCAAGAACAAGTTGAAGCTAAGTCCTCCTAGCAGCTTAACCAGCAGCCAAGTTAGAGAAGCTCGTCAAGCTAAAGGCTGGACTCAAGCCAAACAGGCAGGTTATCTCGGCGTATCC
>NZ_DATNPA010000687.1:0-10898 GCF_036703385.1 Allocoleopsis sp.
CTCAACTCTCCCGCCTTTCCTGTAGAGTCCCTCTCAGCTTCAGCATATATGGCGCTGGCAAACTCACTATCGGCAGAGCGACCAATTAGTTGCACTCTAGAAGAGGCATTGACGGTCAAATTCCCCCCATCTCCACTACTCAAGGTGCTAGCTGAAACCTCTGCTCCATCAGAGACGAGTAATTCAGGAGTGGTAATCGTCAAGTTTCCTCCCTTGCCCGTTCCTTCAGTGTCAACAGATAATCGGCTGACGGACTGACCATCGGCAGAGGTGCCAATCAGTTGCACGGATTCAGTGGCATTGACAAGCAGATTTCCTCCGTTTCCCGATCCATCGGTAGTTGCTAAGACCCTTGCCCCACCTGATACAAATAAGGCAGGAGTGTTAACCGTCATGTTTCCCGCGTTTCCTGTCGAGTTCTCGCCAGTTAGAGCAAATAAACCGCTAGGAAATTCATCATCGGCAGAGCGACCCAGCACTCGCACGGATTCAGTAGCATTAACGGTCAAATTTCCTCCATCTCCACTACTGAAGGTACTAGCCGAGACCCGTGCCCCACCCAATATGAGTAATACAGGAGTGTTAATTGTCACGTTTCCCGCGTTTCCTGTGGAGCCTTCGCCAGCTTGAGCCAATAAGCTGCTGCGAGCCTGACCATCGGCAGAGGTGCCAATCAGTTGCACGGATTCAGTAGCATTGACAAGCAAATTCCCCCCATCGCCCGAGCCAAAGGTATTAATTGAAACCTCTGCTCCATCTGTAACGAGTAATTGAGGAGTATTAATTGTCAAGTTTCCCGCGTTTCCTGTCGAGTCTTCCCCTGCTAGAGCAAATAAACCGCTAGGAGATTCATCATCGGCGGTGCGCCCCAGCACTTGCACGGATTTAGTAGCATTAACGGTCAAATTTCCTCCATCTCCACTACTGAAGGTACTAGCCGAGACCCGTGCCCCACCCAATACGAGTAATACAGGAGTATTAATTGTCACGTTTCCCGCGTTTCCTGTAGAGCCTTCGCCAGCTTGAGCCAATAAGCTGCTGCGAGTCTGACCGTCGGCAGAGGTGCCAATCAGTTGCACGGATTCAGTAACATTGACGCTCAAACTTCCCCCATCCCCTTCGCCAAAGGTGCTAACTAGAATCCTTGCCCCATCTGAGACAAGTAACTCCCTCGCCGTGATATCGATGTCACCCCCTTTGCCGAGTCCGGAAGTGTCGCTAGTGACTACGCTATTGACTAGCGAGATGGCATCCTTGGCAATCAGCCTGATATCGCCAGCACTACCAGAAGCAGAGGAGGAGTCAATACGGTTGTTGACAGTAAGACCACGGCGCGAGTCGATAATGACAGAACCAGTGTTACCGACAAAGCCCCCAAATGTGTCATCTGTACGAATTGTGCCTACTGCGATCGCACCACCTGTCAACAAGGTAATAGGTGCGTACTGATTCGTTAAAAAAACAATCCCATCAGGCGCTTTCATCGTAATAGTGCCGATGGAGATATCTGCACTCGTTGGAGTTCCAGGAGTCGGAATGCCAAAGAACCCTGTTGTTCCAGCACGAATATCGAGAGTCGGTCGAGTGGTACCGCTCAGTGCCACAGTTGTGCCATCCGATAGCGTTACAGAACTATCGTTAAACGCTCCACCAAAACCGTTAATCGTTACATTACCGGGAATATTGACACTTCCCCCTGCCAAAATTTGCAGTGAGGCTCCTGTATAGTTCGCCAGACTAAAATCTCCCGCCACCTCAAACACTGGGTCTTTGGGACTTGACAAATTACCTAAACTACTATCTAAATACTCAACTCTAAAATTCCGGCCTGCCCTGACTCGCGCATCTCCCGCTACAGTATTGGCAGAACGCCACACCATATTCCCACCCGATGAGAAAATACTGGCAGGATGATTCAGGGCAAAAATATCCACGATGCGATCGCCCTGCACCAGCAACTGACCCCCAGCAGAAGCAATGAAAGGATTTGCTACACTATCCTGTACTCGTACAGTATCTGTTGCTTTTAAGGTCAAATCTCCCCCAGCAGAAAGCTGACCCTGTAAATCGAGAGTATCAGCCCATAGGGTCAGATTTTGCCCCACTGCTAAATTTCCAGCATTGGCAATGGTTGCTCCTGGTTGATTCGACCCATACTGCAAGCCTGGAGTAATACTGATAGTCAGCAAAGGCGGTGCCTGTGGATTGGTCGCACTAAACTCAACACCATTCCCAAACACCAAACTCTTCGCCGTACTTGCCACAAACGAACCTGCAATATCCAGCTTGGCATTTGGGCCAAAAATGATGCCGTTCGGATTGAGCAAAAACAAATTTGCTCCCCCATCAACTCCCAACGTTCCCTGAATATTCGAGAGGCTATTGCCTGTTACCCGCGTCAGGATAGTCTCAATCCCAACTGGATTAGCAAAATAAACCCGCTGTCCGTCTCCAACATTAAATTCCTGAAAACTGTGGAAGAGGTTAACACCTCGTGCTGCACCCCCTTCAATTAAATCTGCTGTTTGTCCTAGGATATTGGTATTTGGTTTCACAACCGAACGTTCAATAGCTAAAGAAGCATCAGGTGTAATCTGAGCCGTTGCGGAATTTCCAGAGAATGAGTACACCCAACCAACCACTAAACATCCTACTAACCCTTGCTGCCAGCCTCGTCCACTAGCGAAACGAAGGAAGCATCTGTTTAAGGTTTGCATCATTTCAGGCATGGGAGTTGTTTCAGAAAGCACCCAAATTTCTACTTTAGTTAGTTTAAATTCCAATAATAAGAGGAGAAGCAAACATCTTTAAAGTCACCCTTTTCAAGGGGGATTTAGGGGGATCTCCAAGCATTTACAGTTTAAACCTCGCGATCGCCCTGGACGGGTAAGTAGTCTGAATTGAGGATTTCTTCAGGACTGAAGGAAGTTTCAACTGGAAAACCATCAATTGCCAGTCCCGTTTCAGCAGCCACTAATTCCCTTGCGTCCTGGTTGCACTCGTTAAATATCTCAGTATAGTAGGGTTGCAAGCTTGGGCTTTCCTGAAACGCTTTTTTGAGTCTCTGTCGATGCTCAACAATACTTGCTATCCAACTATTTGAGCGCTTCTGGGATTGATACCTATACTTGAGAAGATGCATCAATAAAATCTTGAGGTTGCTGTAAACTGCCCGTTTCTCGCTTCTGCCCATATCTTCAATTTCTTCTAGCAAATTAGCGGCATCAAGGGCGGAGAGTTGTCCTTCTCGCAGGAGTTTAGCAGTTATTTCCAACCAAAGATAATAGTCTTGTTCGTATAGGATGGAGAGATTGTTGACAGTTGACGGTAGGGAGGGTGTCATACAGAAGCACTCCAGCAGGGTTGCTCTATTTTCGACGTAGCGAAATTGTAGATGTCGCGATCGCCTACGTTGACTTTGAATATTGAATAAAATCGCTTGGTGCTACAAGGATACCTCTCATTTAGCGACAATTGTAGGACTTACCCATTAACCAACAAGATTAGGGTGGGCATTGCCCACCCTACAACGATATAACTTGTAAACTGTTTACTTGTTAGGCTGAGGGGTCATGCGCAGGTAAGGCTTGACTTCCTCATACCCTTTGGGGAATTTCTCCTTGAGTACCTCTGGGTCTTTGAGAGAGGGGACAATCACACAGTCACCACCATCTGTCCAGTTCGCTGGGGTCGCCACACTGTGGTGATCCGTCAACTGTAGGGAGTCAATCACCCGTAAGATTTCATCAAAGTTGCGACCAGTGCTGGCGGGGTAGGTAAACGTTAGTCGCAGTTTCTTCTCAGGGTCGATGATGAAGACGGAGCGTACCGTTAAATTATTCAGGGAGTTGGGATGAATCATGTCGTAGAGGTCAGAGACCTTTTTATCCGGATCTGCCAGAATCGGATAGTTCACTGTGGTATTCTGTGTTTCGTTGATATCTCCAATCCATCCTTTGTGAGACTCTACATCATCAACGCTCAGAGCGATGACCTTAACGTTGCGTTTCTCAAATTCCGGCTTAAGTTTAGCAACAGCGCCTAATTCGGTGGTGCAAACTGGGGTAAAGTCGGCTGGATGGGAAAACAGCACGACCCAGCTGTCGCCTGCCCACTCATAAAAGTTAATCTCGCCTTCACTAGAAGCTTGAGTAAAGTCTGGTACTGTATCACCTAGTCGCAGAGCCATAACAAAATTCCCTTAACCTTGTTGCTTAAGATGAACAATCTCAGATCATGCCACAATAAGACCGATTCTCCGGTCGGGCTTTAGATCTATTTATGATTTGACCAACATGCTCAGGGAGTGGCTTTGGGAAAGCGGCTTAGAGACGTGCTTTACTCATATAAAATGAGATGATAGAAAACAAAAATTAAAGTAATAGAGGAGAGGCTTTAATCTCTGCTCATTCTGTGTTGTGTAAGTAAGGAGTAAAGTTGATGAAAAAATTAGTTCGCCTAGTAGCACTCTTGAGCCTGTTGGTAGGCTGTTTAGGGTGGTTCGGGCTACCTCAAAGGGCAGTGGCTTCGACGCTCTCTTCTGGTTATGAGGCAGTGTTAAGTAATGTTACTGAACAACAAACACCTGTCTTAATCGCTGAGGCTTCCCTGCGTAATGCCGCTGATGACAAGCTTTCCACCGAGTTTGGCAAGAAGATCGACTTGAACAATACTCATGTTCGAGCCTTTCGGCAATATCCGGGAATGTACCCCACTCTGGCTGGAAAAATTGTTCAGAATGCTCCCTATAACAAAATAGAGGATGTTCTGAATATTCCAGGACTGTCCGAGCGCCAAAAAGAACTCCTGCAAGCTAACCTTGACAAGTTTACGGTGACCGACCCGTCAGACGTTTTCGTAGAGGGTGGAGACCGCTACAATCCTGGCGTTTACTAATAGCCTCACTAGTCATCCTCATTTTTTGTGCAACCCACTCCTTCGGGAGTGGGTAATTTATTAAAATTTATTAAATTAATTCAGGAACTGACCGAAGTTGAATTCGCTCCCCTCCGATTCTGATCTTGAGCCGAACATTCCTACTCAGTTTGATGTTCTGGTGGTGGGTGCAGGTGCTGCTGGGCTGTATACTGCGCTTTGCCTGCCCGATACAATGCATGTTGGCTTAATTACAAAAGACACTTTATCAACCGGTGCCAGTGACTGGGCACAAGGGGGTATTGCTGCCGCGATTGACCCAGCCGACTCGCCAGTATTACATATAGAAGATACGATGCGAGCGGGTGCAGGTCTTTGTGACTTGGATGCCGTGAAATTTTTGGCACAGCAGGCACCGGAGTGCATTCACTCTTTAGTAGAGTTGGGGGTTGCCTTTGATCGCAAAGAAAATCACCTGGCTTTGACCTTAGAAGCGGCTCACTCGCGTCCCCGTGTGCTTCATGCCGCTGACACCACAGGTCGAGCTGTGGTGAGTACTCTCACGGCTCAGGTACTGACTCGCAGGAATATTACCGTTTTACAGCAGGCGTTTGCTTTATCGTTATGGCTTAATCCGCAAACTGGGCATTGTCAGGGAATTAGCCTGATATACAATGGTCAACTGAGTTGGGTAAGAGCAGGGGCGGTAGTACTGGCAACCGGAGGCGGTGGTCAGGTTTTTGCTCAGACAACGAACCCAAAAGTGAGTACAGGGGATGGAGTTGCGATCGCATGGCGTGCTGGGGCTATCTTACGAGACTTGGAATTTGTGCAATTTCACCCCACCGCCCTAACGAAGCTGGGTGCTCCCCACTTTCTCATTAGTGAAGCTGTCAGGGGAGAAGGCGCTCACTTGATCGATAGTCAGGGACGCCGATTTACCTTTGATTACCACCCTGCTGGAGAACTTGCGCCGAGAGATGTCGTCAGTCGGGCAATTTTTAGCCATTTGCAGCAATCTCCGGATCAAGGGGGAGAAGTCGGGAACATAGAAGAGGTTGGTCATGTCTATTTAGACTTACGACCGATTCCAGCGGATCAAATTCGCTACCGATTCCCCAACATTATCCGGGTGTGTCAGCATTGGGGGATTGATGTCTTCCAGGAGCCTATTCCGGTTGCACCGGCTGCTCATTACTGGATGGGCGGAATCGCGACGGATTTGATGAACCGTACCTCGATTCCGGGTTTATATGCCATTGGAGAAACAGCCAGTACTGGTGTTCACGGTGCCAATCGTCTCGCCAGCAACTCACTTCTGGAATGTATTGTCTTTGGTGCTCAACTGCGTCGCATCACCCCTGACGAATTACAAATCACAACGGATGAATACTCCGCTTCCAATTCCCCTATTGTCGATTTAGCTGTGCAAGACTGGGCAACTCAAAAAGACACAATTACTAGACTACGTGTGAATTTAGAACGCTTGGTGTGGCAAAGTGCTGGGATTTGTCGGCAACAGGAGATTTTGGAGAATGCGATCGCTACCGTAGAACTTTGGCGCACCGAATTTGCTGCTCTGCCCTTAAGCCAACAGTTGTTAAATTTGATCCCCCTCCAGACTCTCAGTTTAGACTTACCGGATGCTGATCGACAATTGCGGGCTTGGGGAGAAACTTACAACTTACTGGATGTAGCTTACTTGATTCTGAACAGCGCTATCTTTCGCACAGAAAGCCGAGGTGGACATTACCGATTAGACTACTCAACCACCAATCCCGACTGGCAAGTTCATACCCTAGTACAAAATAATCGATGGTGGAAATCCCCGCTGATTGGTAATTGAGTTAGGGGATTGAACGTTCGACAGTTGAAGGTTACCAACGGGTAGTTTCGACGGTTGAAATTTGTCAAGTGTCAACTTGCTCTTCCTGCCAACCTACCAACCTATAGCTGTCGCCATAAAGGTTAGGACAGAGTTAACGGCTGAAACGACCACGCAGCAGTAATAAACCTAAAAGCCTACTCCTGCGGAGAACGCTGCGCGAACTGCCCTGGAGCCTTCTGCCTTTTGCTACATAAGCCATTCCCCATTCTTATCGGGTTCCAGAGCCTAAGGTATTATTCGGCCCCTCATTATCGAGTGGATTGAAGGGATGGTTTGATTGATTTATAAGAGCAAGCTTTGGTGAAGCCTTGCTATTAGAAGCAACAAATGATGAGTTCGAGGATATTTTATTGAGTTTACCTAATCCTAAATTCATATCGATGAGCATAGGATTGAACAGCTGCAAACCGATTATCAAAGTTGCAATACTAGTGAATCGGTGGCAAAGGCACATGGCTGTAAATCAATGGTTTTGGGGTTCATACGTTCAGTATATTCAGAGAAATTAACAGTCTAAGGCTATTCATCAAAGCTTTACAGCCTTTTTACCTAAGATTTATCCACATCTAGATGAAAAATAAATTTCCTTAAAGGGAGGATTTTTGTACGCTGTGAATAAAAATAATTGAATTGATTAGGAAGTGACAGTTATATTGTCTCACTACTCATTTAAATTTAGGTAAACCTACGACCCAACCTTCAGATAAACTAATTTTTGAGTTCAGGATTCAGTAATTTTACGAGTATGTTTTACTTGAAATACAGGCTCTTCTCGCTGGCTTTACTAAAAACTCTAGGTACGCCAAGTATTAATGCAAGCTCTGAAATCTTAAGTTTTTCTTGGTCTTGACTTCTAGCTTTTCCCAAGTTAATAACTGAATTCTTTATGTAATACTCTCGCGTTTTTTCTCTCTGCGAATTGTAATACAGACTCTCTTTTGTTTAACTTCTGTACTACGAATATTAAGCGTGCTAGTAGAGTACACTCAACTGTTCTTGAAGCACTTCTAACTGGCTGGGCTAAACCTTGTCTAAACAAACGCACTTTTCATCCAGTATTACGCCAATGGAGAGGCTTTGCACTAGCTAACGCCATACAGCCGCTTTCATTTCTATATACTAGGATTGGTTGAATATTTGAGTAACACAGACCTGAGCGCTCAGCGCGATCGCTGATTAGAGAATAGTCCTGACCCTCTCAGCTTAGCTATCTAAGATAGTGAAACATTTATGTTATGAATTGCTCACTTTCCGGATTTTTTTAAAAAACTTGAATTTAGCCATCAGCTCTTATAGACGTGATAGTATAGAGTTGTCGTTTAAATGGGTTAGTAAACGTCTAATCATCAATTAATAGTTCTGGATTCTTACTTTGCGTAAAAATCACTCCGGATAGTTATGCCCCATCTAATAAGGGTATCTACGGGTTAGGGATTGGCTCCTACCTCTTTAGTAGGAAAAGAGTAGGCAGATTAGGCCAAAGACCGGGAAAAGCTTGATTTGATTGAAACTTGTTCATGTCTTTTCCGGACTTAGCTAAGATTGTACGATAGCTTCTCTAAAGTCCTGATACTCCTAGTCCTGGAACCGTCGTATCGCTTGTAGATTAACCTTGTCCACTAGGCTAAACCGACGATCCTTACCTCGTAAGGCTACGTGAAGGCTATGCTAAAGGTCAAGTTCAGCGGGGTGAGTCAGAGGGACTTAGGTACAACTCATTAGGATAAATCAATATATTGATAAAAAAGTTACATTCAGTTTAGAAAAACTTTATATAAAGATAAGGTTTAATAATATTATTTTTAATAAAACTAATTTAAAAGTTTGATAACTTGTTTTAATGGACTTGATTGAAAGGGAAACAAAATGGCTACTAAGGTAGTGACCTTCAGGTTACCAGAAGACCTAATGGAGGCGATTACCTCTCAAGCTCAGGCAACTGGCAGACCCAGAACAGCCGTGGTGGTTGATGCACTTAAACAAGTGTTTGGTGTGCCCTCTTCCAAAACTCTACCAACTTCAATTGCAAGACTTCACCAACAACAAGAGGCAATCAGTCAAGAAGTTGCCAGCTTGAAGCAGCCAGTAGAGTTCAGACGAGGAACGGCACTATACAATCACCTAAGTCGCCAAGAGGAGTTTGAGCAGGTTTTAGCAACGGGTGAAACGTTATTGGATGAAGTCTCTTCAACCCAACCCAAAAAGCCTCACTCTCAGGAACGTTGTGTTGGAGCTGATTTAACCAGCACCCATGAGGGAGTGAGACCAGAGCTAGAACCGCCCAGCGGTATTCCGGAGGAATTTCAAGAGACACTCCAACAATTGGCAGCTAAGGTTGAGCAGCGAGCAAGGATGCTAGAGCAGGTTCTCTCAGCCTCTGTCGATCATGTCTGTATGTATGACAGGTTGGGAAGATACACTTACGCCAACCGCGCCTTTACGCAGTCATTCCAACTGGAGCAGACTGAACTCTATGGTAAGACTTGGCAGCAGGTAGGCTTGCCAGCCGAGACGATGACGGCGTTCGAGGCAAAACTCCAAATTACCTTGGCTACAGGGCAATCCATCGCGGAGGAAATTAGCCTTCCAACGGTGAATGGAGTCAGAGACTACGAGTACATCCTGAGCCCGATCCATAGCACAGACGGCAGTATTGAGGCTGTGGTGTATACGGCTAGAGATATTACAGAACGCAAGCAGGCAGAAGAGTTACTGCGGGAATCGGAAAAGAATTACCGCAACTTATTTGAGTGGGCTCACGATTCCATCTTTATCACCGACTCTTCAACCCAAATCCTTTTGGATGTCAATGAACACGCCGCACGTCGCTTAGGGTATACCCGCAAACAGATTCTCGCCTTACCACCTGAGGCTTATAGCCCACCGATGGAGCCGAGGCATCGGGAATCCGTGCTACGGCAGTTGTGGCAAACGGGACATGTCGTATTTGAGCATGTTCACAACTGTAAGAATGGCAGGCAGATGCCAATCGAAGTGAGTAGCCGGGTGATTGAATATGGGGGGCAACTGGCGATTCAAAGCTTTGTTCGCGATATTACAGTACGCAAACAAGCTGAAGAAAAGCTAGCTCTCTATCGAGAGATCGTCACTCAGGCTAAGGACGCGATCGCTATTCTAGATTTACAGGGTCGTTACCTGGAACAGAATCCAGCCCATCGATCGCTTCTGGGATATTCGGATGAGGAACTTTTAGGCCGAACCGCTGCCTTCCACCTGGAGGATGAAGGATGGGCAAGCCTGATTAGAGAACTCATCAAGAAGGGTCACTATCATGGCGAAATTACCAGTCGCACTTATAGAGGAGAGTTAGTGACGTTGGAACTCAACGCACTAGCCCTGCGAAATGAGTCGGGTAAGCCAGTTTGGTATCTGACATTTCCCCGCCCTAAGCCATCGCCGAAGCCGGGAGACTCGCCTCCAATGGGTAAAAACGCCTGAAATTATGGCCTGACTCTGAAGTAAGACCTGTAAAGTAGAAAAATTGGACAAAAGTGAGGTAGGACTAACCTCTAGCGCTTTTTGGGCTTCCTACTTCACTAGATTTCTCAAGTCTCTCAGAAAAGTAGATAATATTGGCTACTGAGATCGGGAGACTTGCGTTGACCATTGCATCTAAACCTGGCTTACCTTCTCGTCTGCTAGCCCTTGCCCTCGGTGTTGCTCTCCTACCGCCAATGGTAGGGCTTGCCCAAAACCGCCCTGCACCTGAGGCGGAGAGTGGACGGAGCGATCGCGAAGCTGTCCGCGCCCAGAAGGATATGACTGTGTCAGCTAACCCGCTAGCCTCAGCAGTGGGTCGTGAAATTCTGCGTCGTGGGGGTAATGCCGTTGATGCTGCGATCGCTGTCCAATTAGTCCTCGGTTTAGTTGAGCCACAGTCCTCCGGGATTGGGGGTGGTGCGTTCCTGGTTTACTACGATGCTAAAACGAAAGAAGTTCACACCTATGATGGTCGGGAAACAGCTCCTGCGGCAGCAAAGAGCGATCGCTTCCTAGGGAAGGACGGCAAACCGCTACAGTTTTACGACGCCGTGGTGGGTGGTAAATCGGTAGGCGTACCAGGGACTATCAGGATGCTAGAACTGGTTCACAAAAAATACGGCAAGTTACCCTG
>NZ_DATNPA010000688.1:0-5498 GCF_036703385.1 Allocoleopsis sp.
ATAGGGATTTTAGTTGATTTCGACCCCATGTGATGGTGAAAGGTGCGATCGCTATATCGTTTCAATCCCTGATAGGGATTTTAGTTGATTTCGACAAGTTCTGAGGCTGTTGATTTTCGTCGTTTGGTTGGTTTCAATCCCTGATAGGGATTTTAGTTGATTTCGACCTGGCGCATTGTGGGAGAAAGAAGCCTTAAAGAAGAGTTTCAATCCCTGATAGGGATTTTAGTTGATTTCGACTCCAGTGCGATCGCTCCCACTGCCCAGGCTCCTAAGAGGTTTCAATCCCTGATAGGGATTTTAGTTGATTTCGACCAAACCATCTATAAAGTGTTTTGCGTGGTACGTCTGGATAGTTTCAATCCCTGATAGGGATTTTAGTTGATTTCGACATTAAGATAGCATTTTCAAGACGGGATGAGTCAAGATACCTTCCGTTCCAATAGCTTCAAACTCAGTTTTGATAAGCTTTTCAGGATTTCCGAGAACCTATAGAAAGGGGCAATCTTTTCACAGCCTTACCCTGCAAGGGATACAGCCTTAAATTTTGACCCTTCTTCAAAAACACCTATAGGTTCTCGGATTCGGGGAAAAAAATCGACTCATTTAAGGAATAGCTAGCAATCCGTTCTGCCTCAGGCAAAGGTCGAAAACCCCAAATCTGGGGGGATATCCTGAAGGCGTCCCTGTCCCACAGCCTGAATCGCTTCTTTGAGAGAAACATCCCCAGTGTACAGCGCACGACCCACAATTACTCCATTAACCCCCAATGGTTCAAGTGCCAACAAACTCAACAAATCCGTAACTGAACTCACACCGCCAGAGGCAATAACAGGGATGGAAATGCTACGCGCAAGTTCTCTGAGGGCGTCTAGATTGGGGCCAGACAGTGTGCCATCCCGATGAATATCAGTATAAATAATGGCAGCCGCTCCTAACTGACTCATCTCCTGGGCAAGTTCGGTTGCCTTAACCTCAGACGTTTCTAACCAGCCACGGGTGGCAACTAAGCCATTACGGGCATCAATCCCCACAATAATTTGTCCTGGAAATTCTTCGCACAACTGTTTCACCAAGGGGCGGTCTTCTACCGCTGCCGTGCCCAAAATCACTCGCTGGACACCGATATCGAGTAATTGTGCCACACCTGTGCGATCGCGCAAACCTCCCCCCACTTGTACCGGCACGGACACAGCCTGGACAATAGCTTCTATTGTCTTGGTATTAACGGGCTGACCAACTTTCGCCCCATCTAAATCGACAACGTGTAGGCGAGTGGCACCCTGATCGACCCATTGTCTGGCAACATCAGTCGGGTTATCGTTAAAGACTTGCGATCGCGCATAGTCTCCCTGATACAACCGCACACACCGACCTTCAAGCAAATCAATTGCTGGAATAACATCCATTCTTCATCATCCAACGAACCTTACAGCAGTTTTCAAGTGTACTACCACAAGCATGAGGCCTAGGGTGTGTTTTCAAACCCTTTGATCCCCCCCAGCCCCCTAAGGGGGGAGAATTCAATCAAAGTCCCCCTTTTTAAGGGGGATTTAGGGGGATCTGAATCTGACGACGAGGTTTGAAAACGTGCCCTAATCCCCAGCCCCTTCCCTAGTAGGAGAGAGGTTTGCCTGTGGCCTATTCATTTGAAAATCGCTGTAATTAGCTTAACCAAGAACTCGCTCAACCTAATGGTAATGATTGTTTGCAATAGAACTCACCACCGAGGTTACCCCTACGAATACCGATCAAAGATTGATTGACAGACTACTCATTAGCCCCCTATGAGGCAACTATTACAGCAGATTGCCAGTAAATAGAACACACTCAATTCAGTGCATCAACGAATACTGATTTGCTAACTGCTGTTACTGGACTTCATCAGCCTGCAATCTGCTGTAAGTCCACTGAGGCGGCGACAATTCTTCGAGAATTTTGAACCGGACATGATTAATGGCGAGTTCACCAATCGAAGTATTTTCCTTATTCACAGGAACGCCTTCACTTTTGAGGGTTTCAAAGGGAATCCCTTTTGCCATCTCCATGTGGTACCAGGAAAGACCCATAAAAAAGCGGGTCGGGTAAGGGCCTCCTTCCACTGTGTCATCAGGATTGGATTCCATCGGCAACCAGCCGACGCCAGGGACATAAAATTCCATCCAAACATGATTAAAGTCGGGTTCCAAGGGAATATCGAACTTGTCGGGGTGGGGAGGGCACTTGTAACGACCAACGGTGCGGCAAGCAATTCCATTAAGCCGTCCTAAGGCTAGCAACAGACCCAAATATTCGCCGCACGAACCAATACCCCGCTCTAAAACAATGTCTGGAGTATCAATATGGGGTTTAATACCGTAGGAAAGTTTGTCATAGACATAGTTGCGAATATTGTAAACTTTCCGCAGGAGATTTGTTTCCCGACCAATGGCCTCACGAGCGGCGTGACGAATGCTCTCTGTGTCCATCGCTAACTGATCATTATCCACCAGATAGCGAGGTTGAAAGTCTGGGGGTAAATCAGGCAGCTTTTCCACGTCTCGTGGTGTGAGGCGGTATTTAATACTCCAGACTTCTAGAAGGGCTTTCCAACCGAAGATATGCCGTTCACCGGGTTTGAGAGTATCGAATTTGAAGACAGCGACGCGCTGTCCATCCTGAACTTCTTCGGTGAAGCGCATACCCATCGGTTCAATTTTTCTGATCTTCTGTCGATCCGTTTCCGCAGGCAGGGCAATGCGCCATTCGACCTGTTGGAGTTCAACATCTTCGAGGGGGGCAAGTTCCTCGACATAGCACATTTCGATCAAATAGCCATTGGAGAGGGCATAGTGGCGCTCGGCATTGTGGCTAAAGTAAAGAGGATGAATGAATGTGCGATCGCGATACTGCAATTCGTAATTGGGGTTGGCGTTCGGGTTATCGCGGATATAAGGTTCCTCACCCGCATAGGCCACATAGAGAATATCTTGACCCGTCTCAGGGTCAGTATAAAAGGCTAAGCCAGTCGGGTTTGCAAAGGGAGTGAGTACACTAAAGTGTATTTCGCCTGTTGCGCGATCGAGGCAGTAAACCGTCTGTTCCTCAGCGTCGGAAACCCAAAGTTCCTCCCCTCGGAGCGTAATATGCTCAGCCCCAACGCCTGGAGCATATAACCGGGTAATCTCACGTCCTGTATCCCGGTTGTAAATAAAGATATACCCCGACCTTTGGCTGGAGATATAGATTGTTGCGTCCCGAACCGCAATGCCATCGGCGGTATAAGGCAAGCTAACAAAGTGCTGGAGGCTTAAATCACCCTTGAGCGGACAGAAGTAGACACGATTATCCAAGGTCAACCAAAGAGTTTCTCCGGAAAGCGCCAGACCAGAAGCACCTGCCCAGTCTAATTCGCGAGACGAGTTTAAAATAGTGGTGCTATCGCTTGTCGGATCGATTTGTAGCAGATAGCCGTTGGTGGCATCAATGGCAAACAGAGTTTCTCCCGAAAAGGCTATGCCCTGCAAGGCGGCTGCCCCAATGGGTCTAATAGTTGTGAAAGTTTGGCCTTTGGGTGAAACAGATGAAGCAGAATCGGGAATCATACTTAATCCAGATGAAGATTTAAATAAGAAATCAACGTTGCTGATGCCTTTAATGCCTCAAGTGATAACAATTGAAACTAAGGCAGATGCTGGTCTTAGAACCTGATTATCATAGATTTGCTACCAATGAATTGGAACCTAGGCTTCAGTTCTGCCATCTTGGAATAGAAAACACCTCGGTCTACCACAACTGTTTGTATCATGGCTTGGTTCACACGCTCCCCACACTTCACCATCCTGACTTTAGCCTTAACCTTAGGCTCAGTCTTCCCTGTCTCCGCGCAACCCCAGCCGAATTCTTCCTCGCTCAGCAGGGTGTTTGAAAATGCCTTTCAGCCACCGAATCGGGGGATTCCCGATAATCGACAAGGTGGAGCAAGTAGGGGCGGTTGCTTTTCAAAAAGAGATCAGCGGAAAGTTACGGCTTTAGTTCCGCTTGGTGGAGGTGAGACGACGGCTGAGTATCCAACAGTTTTTTGGTATATGCCTAGGATGTCTGATATTGATGACGATGGTAACCCTGGACAAGCACCAGCACCGGAAATGGAGTTCACGCTTAGAGATGCCAACGACCAAAAGATTTACTCCGCTAAGTATCCGTTGACTAAGTATACCGATAGTAGTGTAGGCACTCCCGGCATCATGAGCTTAACGCTGGCGAGTCCCTACGCCCTAAAAGTGGGTCAAGTCTATAAGTGGCAGTTGCAGGTGACCTGTAATGCCACAGGCCCAGATCAGTCAGACAATCAATCGGTTGAAGGTGTTCTCAAGCGAGTTGCAGAAGACCCAAATCTTGAACTTCGTACTCAGAAAGCGTCTCTTGAAGAGCGTATTATGCTCTATACCAAAGCTAATCTTTGGTACGACATGCTGCCTAATCTAGTTGCGCTACGACGCGATCGCCCGAACGACCCAACCTTGACAGATGCTTGGAACAAACTTTTTACCGCCGTGGAATTAGAGGACGTTTCTATACAATCTAAGCTTCAAGACGGCAGAACGACCAACAACTAAATCTAACAATCCACAACTGTCATGGCACAGATACGGTTCCGCTTTTCCAAATTCTCTTTGGCAGTTTATCTTAAATTGGCCTTGCTGACGGGTGTTTTCCTGCTCCTACAGACTCCGCAAGCCCTTCTGGCTCAAGCCATACCAAGGCGCTGGCAAGCAAAGCAGTATAAACCCCCCAGTGGCATTGGTGCACCAACGCGTACAGAAGGAGGGGGAACACGTGGTAGCACAGCTAACAACCGTTGTCCGATTGTTGGAAAATCTCTAACAGCTTTAGTCCCTGGCGATCGCTTTGGGGTAACGGTAGCACCCTATCCTACATTTTTCGTCTATATGCCTGCCGCATCAGCGCCAGCATCACCCTTACCTGTAGAGTTTGAGTTACAAGATAAGGACGGTAATAGGATTTATAAATCCATCTTCAAGACCAGTGGTAAGCCAGGAATTCTATCACTGACGCTACCCAGCCAAGCTGGCTTACCGCCTTTAACCGTGGGTCAGGATTATAAATGGTTATTCTCGATCATTTGTCAACCTGATGAGCGATCGGGGGACATTACTGTGGACGGGTGGGTGAGACGAGTAGAACTCAATGCGACTCTCAATAATCAGTTGAAGCAGGCATCGCCCCAACAGCAAGTGGAGTTATATGCCGGGGCGGAAATTTGGCAGGATGCCTTAGCCACTCTCGTTGAACTTCGCCGTAAGTATCCCAACGATGGGGCAATAGCAGCAGCTTGGCAACAGCTTTTGAGTGCGGCAGACCTTAATGCGATCGCCCAAGAGTCACTGGCGGCAAGTCCAACGAAGCCTGAAACTCGATTCACATCCTCTCAACCCTAAGGGTATTACTCCACGTAGGGTGCGTTCAAACGCACCCTAGAGACAAGGTATGTTTAC
>NZ_DATNPA010000689.1:0-2108 GCF_036703385.1 Allocoleopsis sp.
TGCGACGGCCAATCCGATAACCGTCAAGCCTTTTCATTGCCATAACCAAACTCATCTTCATCCGTTCAAAGGCATCTGCTAAACTTCCTACTTCATCATTGGACACCCGTTCAAATTCCGCCTCTGTATCACCTATACTCACAGCTTCTGCCACTTGAGCCATCCGATTGATCGGTCGAACCACATATCGATTCAACCAGCGATTAACGGTGTATATGGCAGCAGCAAAAATTACCAATACAACGCCCATGATCCAGAGGAATGACTGACGAGCATTGTGAATTACTGTACTCGCAGGAACCGAGATGATTTGTGCGCTGACAACCTCATTAAGTTTCCAACCAAAACCATGCTTAGTGCCATAGAGCTTAATCATGCTCTTGGGCGCTGCGTCGGGTGTACTGTGACAGACTAAACAGCTGGATTTAGTAATGGCTAGGGGACGAGCAATGTAGAAAATCTCCCCTGTAGAAGTGGAACGGAATCCTTGCAATTCCTTAAGATTTTTATCGCTACGGAAGCGCTCCACAATCTTCTGCTCAAAGTCATCCGCTTTATCTCGTAAACTCGTAGGATTAAGCGTCGCCTCCTTATAGGAAAACTCTTTGTAGCTTTTATCACTGCGAAACTTTTCAAAGACTTCCCTTGCCGAAAAAGCCGGAATAGTCTGTGGGATAAACTTGGTTTCCAACTTATCAACTAACTCCGGCTTGACTTGAGTATTTGTATAGTCCCGAACCGAGTTCATAATTCCCATCAGAACCAGCGCCTTGGAGGTAATTTCATTTTGAGCATTGCGATTCAGGATAGTCGCTAAACCTGCACCGCTAATGACAATCCCCCCAATAAAGACTAAGAGCAAGAGAATCGTTAACTTTTTGCCTAACTTGAAATTATCGAATCCTGACTGAAGATTTTTTAGCATAGCACCTCTCATCCATCAGGTTTTACAGCAAACACTTGATAGTATTATTTCTTTATTTTTATCTCTAAAAGACTTGATTTAAAAAAATTAAACAATATTTCAAAATCATGACTGCATGTAGAAGTGTTGAAAGCCGTTGAGAGTCTAGTTTTACCTTGTTGCTTATACCGTTCACTCAATTACCAGACTGAGAAATCTGGGAGCCGATATTGACGTTTAATTACTAAAGCTGAGTATAGTCACACAGGTATAAACGTTCGATTTGTTGTTACATCGATTGCAACCTAAGACGTTTCTTCCGGTTAACTTTCTACGCAAGCGTACTGTCCGCGTAGGGAAATGGAGAATCGATTCAAAGAGCAAACGAAGCTTTCACCGGACTCATATATTGCACCACGTTCAATAATCTTTCGCCTGTAGGGTGGGCATTGCCGAATAGAACTTAAAAACTTGATTCTATCGTTGGTCGGCAATGCCCACCCTACGATTATTGAGAAAGGTGCAAGATGTCACCAGAGGCAATTTAGCTCTCAAACACTGACTCCCTAAACACTCTGCCTCATTTCCATTCCTCAGTTCTACAATACGTGAACCATTCAAGTCCCGATCGCGTCTCCTCAATGGGGCTGCTCTCCAACTTGGAACTTTAACTGTTGGGTCTCGTCAGGAAAAGGGAATCTATAGCCTCCGCCAACTGATACTTTCGGCTAGGCGAAAAGTTTTATCTGAGGGAGAGTCGTTTTCATGTTTAGTTGGTCTTTTGATTGCCCAAGCAGCGCTACCTTGCTGGTACTAGGATTAGCTGTTGGGGTAGCTTCACCGTTAGGAATGTCTGTCTCTGCAACCGCAGCTAGTTCTACAAGGATACAAAATCAAACCGTTTCAGTCCCTAGTTCGAGCATGATACAGGCTTCTAACTATGTGGTTCCAGTCTCGACGGTAAGTACTTCATCTAATATATCTAATACGAGTAATACGAGTAGCTCTAGCAATCCAACGGGAAGCACTAATCAAACTCCCAATAATTCGTCTTACAGAGTTCCCAAGGGGACAATCATTAGTGTTGACTACAAAGTTTCAGACAAGGTAGTCGTGTTTCCCGGTCAAACCCAGAGCTTAACCTTAACAGTTGCCAAGGATATCAAAAACTCAAAAGGGGAAATTTTAATTCCCAAAAATAGTG
>NZ_DATNPA010000690.1:0-2952 GCF_036703385.1 Allocoleopsis sp.
TTGCTAGAAGCCAATTTGAATAAAGGTTGTAGCATTTTTCTAATCTCACAATTAAGCTGTGCCACGCCACTACAAACTATTAAATTAAATTACGGGTGCTATAACCCCAAGCCTCTCAGGAAACTCAGTAGTGATAGCACCCGCTGCTAGAGTTCACCATTTGGAACTCCTTAAAATTGATAAGCCTCTCTAACGGTTCACTCAGATTATCGAGCAAGATAATCTGAGTGACTCCAGCATTTGGACCGCAGCTAGGGATTGCTAGCTTGAGCCGATAACAGCTCTTTTAGCTTCGCCAACTCACCAGCCCAACGAGGATCGGGTTGAAAGCCACCTGCGTCAGAGGATGCTGTGGTTGTGCGTTGCTCGCTACCCCGCTTGGACTTTTTATTGCCTGCACGACGAGTAGGAGGAGTGTGATTGCTCGATGCGCGTTGTGGTTCTTCTTCCTCCTGTTGCTGATTCTTCGAGCGTGGTAGCGCTTTTTCGATTTTTAGGGCGCTTTCTTGGAACATGTGACCATTGAACTTTTCAATGATTTCGTCAGCCAATTCATCTGTTGGTACGGTGACAAAGGCAAATCCCCGACATTTGCCGGTTTTGCGGTCTTTAATCACCTTTGTGGAAACAGATTCACCGGCGTCTGCAAAGACAGCGTGCAGTTCATCGCGGTTTACTTCTTCTTTTGGTAAATTGCCTACGTAGAGACGAACGGACATGAGAAATACCTCCAGACTTGGATTCAAACAAATTTGTTCGCAGGAGCAGTCATCCCGGCTAAGGATGGATTGGATTGACGAACGGTTCCCGCGTCCAGACAATCTCTGACGATCCTTACCAACCTCAACACAACAGACTGATGTAATAAAGCCAAACTCCTATATACCATCCATCCAGGGTAATTACGACCCGCATGTAGACCTTGGGTTCGCAAGTACCAGGATTAAGGTTAATGCTTTTCCTCTTATTCTGATTATTACAGAATGTTTACACTATTCATAACGTACCACGCTCTTTCATAGGCAAGCTAGTATAACAGACAGATTTCCATCTTTAGCTGTAGCTTGCTGAAAACCTGTGTAACCAATGGCGTAGTTAAGAAGGTACGTCAAGGCTTAAACTCACCCTGTGTCAATGCTAACGCAGGAGCACCTAAATGATCTCAAAGGTAATTGACAGAGCTGCTAGTGGATTTGTTTCAATGAGGTGCGGTCAAAATCAGTGGGTGATTTCCAGAAAATTTCTCCGCGTCAGGAGTGTTAGGAATATCTCTGTGTCTATATCAACCAACGACTGATGTCCACCCCCGTTTCAATGCTGCGCTCGCGGCTTGCGGCTGTACGATCCATGTAATCGGGTGGACGAGCTAGCGCGATCGATAGTACTGCTAGGTAAATTTTTACCGTTGAATCCAAAGGTTTTTACAAGCTGTTGCCAATTAGGATGAAGGGTGCCCAGTAGTAAGGATGAGAAAAACCAGAAGAGGTGCTAACAGTGGAGGGAGTGGGCGAACCAGGTCGGGCTTCAAGCACAAGACCCCTTTGTTCAGGATTGTCAGATATTGAGGTATTACCGCGCAAGAGACTCAGTTGAGATTGACGTAAGGCAGCAGCTTTCGTCATGGGGGCGGTGGACGTTTCCTTGGCTAGATTACTGTAGAAATGTTGCATCAATACGCGAGTACTGTCATCGTTAACCGACCAAAGAGACGCCATTACTGCCTTAGCCCCAGCGTTGAGAAAGTAGTAGCTAATACCATTAATCTCGTTGCCGTCCTGTCCCGGTTCACCAAGAGCTGTTTGGCAAGCGGACAGTACCACTAGAGAGACATTACTCAAGTCTTGCAATGTGGAAATCTTGGGAATGGCTAATTTCTCACCCGTGCCTAACAGGAGATAAGAGGCATCTGGGCTACCAGGCACAAATTCGCCGTGAGTCGCAATGTGTAACAGTTTATGACCTAAGAGATTGTCTCGCAGCGATCGCCAGTTAAAGTCCTGGTTGAGGAACTCTAAACCGGGATAAATGCCCTTTGTATCGTTCGGTTGTTTGCGGACGATCGCATCGAGTTCTGCGGGTACATTCGGCAGGGGATTAAAGCCAGGAACGGCGTTAGAGAGTCCCAGTGCCAGAATAGAGGTGTTTTGTGTTCCGGGTGGTATGCGATCGCTTGTATTGGTCAAGTCTGCCGATAGTACTGTAGACACGGCATAATTTTCAATCAGGTATTTCTCTCCATCAAACAAAGCACTCATCGGGATGTAGCGTGCCGCCCGATCTAGGGAGAAGACTAAATTTTGAATTTTGTTTTCCTTGAGTTCCGGTTCGATAGGTTTAATCAGCCAATCGTAAAGTTGTTTTCCGGTTGCCTGAAGTTCAGCAATATTAGAGTTGGGAGTTTGTAAAAGTTGGCGGAATTTCAAAACCGTTTCTGCTAGCTGCTGCTGTCCTACCTTGGGAACTTCAACAGTTTTAATAATGCCTCCTTTTGATGCCCACAATAACCAAATTTTGTCATCCAGTACCAAGGGATAAATCAGGACAGTACCGGGTTGGGCTTCTACGATTTCTTTGGCTTTCAAGCCTAGCTTTGTAGGGTCGAGGAATGCTTCGTCTTGAGATCTGCGATCGCGCACTTGTTTTTCAATGCCTTGGACTTTCTGATTAAACTGTTCTGTTAAGGCTTCTCGCTGGTCTAGCAGTTGACTGAGTTGGTTGCAACGAGTTTGCTGACATTCATAAATTTTTTGTCCAAAGGCAATTAATGTGCCATTTTCTTTTTTTATTTGTTCTTCAGTTTGATTTAAGACTACTTCAGGTTTTTTGCCTCCTGCTCTAGTGTCTTTTGTAAAGTCGCGTAACTCTTGGACTTTCAATAGTTCTAATACCTGTTGTGCTTCTAAAATGCGACCTTGGGAGAGTAATAGGTCTGCTAACTCGCGATAGATATCA
>NZ_DATNPA010000691.1:0-23222 GCF_036703385.1 Allocoleopsis sp.
CAGCTAAATGGGAAGACAATACCTTTTACCGTGCTTGGACTTAGCATACGTTGAAGCTTAGAAAGTTGAACGTTTAATGTTTGGATATTAGAGTCTTGCTCCCTCTTAGGAAAAGTTAAAGGTTAGAAGGTTGAACGTTGAAAGTTTGGAAAATAATTCTATTTCCTGATAGTCAGATTACAGATTCCACTCTTGTTAACGTCTGGCTAAGGGAGGATGGGGGTTCCCCTTAAAAAGGCTATTGTTCTTCATGGGTTTTACTTTTTTGTTCGGGAGATCTACGATGAAACAGAACTTTCTCAAACTTAGCCTTGCACTACCAATCCTCACGGTCGCAGGACTGTTCGCGGCTCGACCCGCAACGGCGGTATCTTTTTATTCCATCACCAACCTCGGCTCAACTAATTACGACAGCTTCAACTACCTGGGCGAGTTAGCGGCTAGTGGGAAAACCTACAACGCTACAAGTTATGTAGCAGGGAGTAATGTCTTTTTGAATAACGGAAGTGTAATAGACCTTAGCACTTTTGACCCAGTATCTAGTCCTTTAGAGACTGCTCCTAAAGCCGTTGCTATTAACAACCTTAACCAAGTGGCTGGAAATACAGGTTATGCTGATACCTTTTTCTGGAGCGAGGAAACAGGCTTTACTTTCATTGAGCCACCAGGCCCTGGAGGTTATACCGGGGCATCGGACATCAACAATCTCGGTCAAGTAGTAGGGACTGCGGGAGCGCCTGATGCTGGCTTTGAGGGTTATGTTTGGAGCCTCGATGGTCCAGACTTCAACATTGGAGTTTTACCGAATATTGACCCCGGCTTGGGCGGTACTTTTGCTCAAGGGATTAACGACAACAGTCAGGTAGTGGGTTATTTTGGTAGCAGTAGTTTAAATAACTACTTTAGAGCAATCCTCTACGAGGAAGGCACCTTATACGACCTCAATAATCTAATTCCCGCTAACTCTGGCTGGACTCTAGAAGAAGCACTTGACATCAATAATCAGGGACAAATCGTAGGTACTGGTGTTGTCAATGGTCAAGAGCAACACTTCCTACTAACTCCTAGCAATGGAACTGGCTCCCAATCGGTACCTGAACCTTCTACGACTTTAGCCACTCTAGCATTTAGTGCTTTCGGTGCTTTAAAGATGCTCAAACACAAACGGAAACAGCGTCATTTGTAGATTGTGATGAAAAAGCCGAGGGAGGGAATCGAACCCCCCGTCTGCGTAAACGAGACGCAGAATGCCACCTTGGCAAAAAAAGAGTCTTGCACAGTTCCTACTCTTAAAATTAATGAGGACGGGCAGCAAGCACTTCTAGTTTCTCGTTATCCTCGGCAAGAAAAGTTGGCTTGGATTGCAAGTTTTAACTGCAATCAGCCGATTAATCAAGATTAGAGCGAGCATGAAGACGTAGGACAGGCGGTTAGCGCAAGGACGTTTTTAGGCGTAGATTTGGAATCATCTATTAACGTTGTGCCTAACTCAGTTCCTAGTGATTTCTATGAGCAGCTTTTATGAAAGAATATGAATATATTAGCTTAGGACAGGCGGTCAGCGTGCAGACGTTCTTTAGTACCTGCTTGGAACCGGCTTGTTTACGTCGATTACCTGACTCAGTTCCTCATGTAATATATCATACTACAGCTTTTCCAGAGATGTCAATCCATTTTGGATTTTGATTGGACTTTTTTCCGTCTTGACTCTCTGCTACTCTGTAGGGGCGTATGCATTTACGCCCTTACCGACTCCCCTATGCCTAGTTAAGATACCCAGGCTTGGCGAACAGCGAGGCATACAGCAGACGCCCATCCTCTTCCACAAACTGACCGGCAAAATTCTTGCCCGTTACTGTTTGCAATCGGAGGCTCATAAAGCGTTCTTCTTCCTGAATTCCAAACTGTTCCGCAGGCGTCTGTGCTAACCAGTTGCGGACTTGTTCTTGGCGTTCAATGCGACTTTGAGTGAGTTGTTCTCTCAATTCCTGGAGGTTGCTAGCAGACAAAGGAAGCACAGGCTTTTGTACCTCAATATCTTTCTCTTCATACATCGCTGCCACGCCATAGCAGAAGCAAACCAAAGGCATCCACAATTCCTGGAAGTAAGCCGCACTAGGAGCAATTTCCACCCCAGCTAACTTATCCTGAATGAAGAACACAGCACCCGATTGGTGGGGCAGTAATTCCAATCGGCTTTGATATTGGGTTAAAAATGCCCGTTTCCGACTGAGAATCTGCTCCAAATGACCGCGATTGGGTAAACCAAACTGCTCATTGAGGCGAGTAATCCCATTCCAAAGTTTGCTGTAATCTTCCTTACCCCGGAGTTCCAGCGCTTCTTCCCGCAGTTGCAAGGGTAGGATGAAGAACCACTGTTCGCGCCCTTCCAAGTAGCCGCCTTGAGAGGCTTGCACACAGCAGGCATCTTCAAACATCAGTTTTTGACCACCGGCGATAAACGCGGAACGGCACAGGGCATGGTTTTGCGCTCGGTCTTGAATATAACCCATGTGTAGGGGAACGATCGCAACACCGATTTCAGAGGGGTTGGAAAGTTCCATATTCCCATAACCGCGCACTTGAGTTAGCTTCAATCCAGAGAGAGGACTAACGAATCGACTATCGTTATCGGCACCGAACATAGGCAACACCGTCAGTGTTCCCGACTGCTGCGGCATTCCAAAACGATAAGTAGACAAGTCAAATTGAGTGGGAATTAATTGATGGTAGTCCAAGGTGCTACCTCCTTTTCGACCTTGTAGAGTTTTTCGAGTAGAAACTCCCGCAGGCATTTTGACGCACCGTTGCCATCAGCCATCAAGAACAACGACAGCAGTATGTCTTCAAAATCATCTTGATGCCAGCATTCCAGTTGCGGCAGGTTCTCGGCAGGACGCCGTAAGCTTAAGTCATCCGAGGGAGTGAACTTGCTATGGCACAAGACAACAGGCGTCTGCACACCAGCGTTGGGCAAAGATGCTACAACACGTTCCAAGTCTCCGGGATAGACATTCTCATAGCCGTCCGTAACAATTGCCACTACATCCGGTTCACCTTCCAACGCATCCAAGAGGGCAGTTGCTAAATCTGTGTTACCTTCCGGTAGTGGCAGATATCCAGAACCCCCCACCGTATGGACTTGCAAATTAGCACAGCGTTTTTCGAGTACCCGTTGCAAGGCGATGGATTGAGCCAGAGCGCAATATTCGCGTTCGCCATAACTACGAGTCGAAGCAGAAGCATCCAGAACTAGCGCTACTTTTCCCGCGAATCGGGGCAATCCACTCGCCGCTTCATCAACGTAGCCCTCTACAGCCTGTTCCAACTGTGCCGAGCGACCACCTCGGTAGAGGTGAACCAGCGTAGCCGCAATATCACCGCGATTGGTTGCCGTAACCGTTTTAGGGCGCTCTTGGTGCTGTTCTATCTTCTCAATATACTGCTGATGAGCCTGCTGATACTGACCGTTACCCGTTTGGCGTGTCCCCTGCTTGTAAACAAAGGGCAGGACTAATTTTACCCACTGAGCATCGCGGACAAACCGCAGCAAGTTGCGACGCAGATAGGCTTCGTTAGCCGTTACCTCTTCACTGAGCATCTTCGCGCAAGCTCGTGCCACGTTCTTACCCAGTGCATGTTCTAGGCAATCCACCACAGTCGGACGACGGCTGCTCGCCATGTCTTCAAACTGGGGATGATTGAGAATGTACTTGAGGATGGCTCTTGTAGTATGTTTGTGATTTGCCCGAACTCGTCGCAGTGCCAGAAACGCCGTCAACACTTGGTCGGGGTGCAAAACTGCCAGCAGCAAATCTGTAACACGCTCTACGGTGCAACGGACTTCGTTGGACATCCCTTTGCGAGAGCGTTGCAGCAATTGGAACAACATCCGCACACGCTGCCAAGGTTGAACTGTTTCTGCTACAGCCAAAAGAGCATAAAGCTCTGGATTTTGGTCATAGTTCGAGCGATGCAACGCTTCATCACTCCACTGAGGTGGTGCAGCGTCTCGCCGCAGGATAAAGGGTTGATTTTCTGTACGCAAATGCTGAAGGAAATTTGCGAGGGTTGGTTGGCTAATATCCATTGGACGCCTCCTCTCTCCAAATTTGAGGCGCGGAAAGGTAATGATGAAAGAATGATTACCGCCGCTTGATTACTTTTATACTACATGAATACTACAAACGTGTCAAGAGGCTGGTTAGAGGTCTAAGAACTGTTGAGCGATTGTAAGTGAACTACGGCTGATGGTAGCTGACGTATTTGGCTGGTTGTTAGAATAATTCCGGCTTAGCAGTCTATTGGCTTTACAGACAGAAATTTGTTGTTAGAGAATTCAAACAGAGTAAAGGCTGAACACTAACACGGAGTATCACCTTGTTCACAAGCACCAATGCTTACCCAGCTACTAGAACCATCCGCCCAGTGTTCTTTTTTCCAAATCGGAGCGTTGTGCTTTAAGGTATCGATCGCATACTTACAGGCTGCAAACGCTTCAGAGCGATGGGGACAGCCTACAGCAACCACTACACTAATTTCTCCAATTTGTAAACGCCCGGTGCGGTGGTGAATCACGACGCGATTGACTTCAGGCCATCGGTTGCGGATATCCCCTGCGATCGCTTCAAATACTCGCACTGCCATCGGTTCATAAGCCTGATATTCCAGCGCTACTACCGACTTACCATCCGTTTGATTGCGAACTGTACCACTCATAACCACAACCGCACCATTGGCTGGCTCTTCAGCGAGAGCATAAATTTCTCCTAAAGATAAGGGCGCAAAGGTAATCGAAAAATTATCCTGAGTATGTTGTTGAGTTGGAAAGAGAATAGACATTGTTAACCCTAAAAATCTTAATTTTTTTTTAGCAATTTAGAGGCCAAATTAGCCTCAGGTGGTGACTCACTGAGTGCTGAAATATACTGAATAGTGAAACGATTTAAATTCACTTTTAAATCATATTACGGATAACTAAGGGAATATGTTTCGACGGAATGAAAGCCCCCCTGCCTGTGAATGAGATAGCAAGACTTGAGGCGCTGGGTCAGTACAACATTCTTGACACAGCTCCTGAACCAGAGTTTGATGATTCCACCAACTTAGCGGCGCAAATTTGTGAAACACCAATTGCTTTGTTCACGCTGGTTGATCATCATCGTCTATGGATTAAGTCCAATGTCGGTTTAACCGTCACAGAAACCAACCGAGAAGGTTCTTTTTGCGCCCATACCATCCTAGGAAATGAAGTATTTATCATTCCAGATGCTTTGGCTGACGAACGGTTTGCCACTAACCCGTTTGTAACGGCTGAGCCTTACATTCGGTTTTATGCAGGCGCACCTCTCATCACGTCCCAAGGCCATGCACTTGGAGCGCTTTGCGTTATTGACTCCAATCCTAGAGAACTGAATCCCCAACAGTTGGGAGCATTACAAGCCTTAAGCCGCCAAATCATGACGCAACTGGAACTAAGACGAACTTTAGCCCAATTGGTACAGGCTAAGCAAGAGAACCAGCAACTCCAACAAAAGCTACGTCATCGGGAGCAAGAACTGCTCGATCTGTTTGAAGATGGCTCAATTGGCTTGCATTGTTTGGATGCCAACGGCATTATTGTGTGGGCTAATCAAGCGGAGTTAGACCTTCTCGGCTACACTCGCCAGGAGTATGTGGGTCGTCCTATCGCTGACTTCTATACCGACAAAGCCGTCGTTGAAGATGTCCTGCAACGGCTCAGCAGGAACGAAACGCTACACAAGTATGAAGCGAAACTCCGATGTAAGGATGGATCGTTTCGGTATGTACTGATTAACTCCAATGCTCTGTGGGAAGATGGCAAATTTAGCCATACCCGCTGTTTTACTCGTGACATTACGGAGTACAAGCAAGCAGAAGAGGAACGCAATGCTCTACGGACTGCTTTACAAGGATTCTTCGACCTTTCTATCGATTTACTGTGTATTGCAGGTGTGGATGGTTATTTCAAACGCTTAAATCTAGCCTGTGAAAAAACACTGGGATACAGCAATCAAGAACTACAAAGCCAACCTTTTATAGATTTTGTTCATCCTGAGGACAAAGCTGCAACCCTCGCCGAAGTGCAGAAATTGACCACAGGCATACCCACCATCTACTTAGAGAATCGCTATCGCTGTAAAGATGGTTCCTACAAGTGGCTCGCTTGGACAGCCTTTCCACATGTTGAGGACGGTTTACTCTATTGCGTCGCCCGTGACATTACACAACTCAAATGTGCTGAACAAGAACGCCTTCAACTGTGGGAAAGAGAGCAGGCGGCACGTAACCAGATTACAAAGATTTTGGAAAGTATCACAGATGCGTTTTTTGCTTTAGATACTGAGTGGCGATTTACCTATCTCAACCAGCAAGCCGAACGTCTGTTACAAAGAAAACGAGAAGAACTCTTGGGTCAATGCCTATGGGACGAGTTTCCAGACGCTGTCACGTCCCTGTTTGACAAGGAGTATCACCGAGCCGTCAGAAAACAAGTTAGCGTTGAATTTGAAGCCTTCTATCCTCCACTGAATACCTGGTTTTATGTCCATGCCTACCCTGGAGAGCAAGGGCTATCCGTTTATTTCGAGGATATCAGCGATCGCAAACAGGCAGAGGAGGCACTGCGCTCTTCTGAGGAGCGCTACCGATTGCTGTTTGAAAGTAATCCCCATCCGATGTGGGTTAACGACATTGACACTCTGGCAATTCTTGCCGTAAACGAAGCGGCGATTAAGCACTACGGCTACTCGCGAGAGGAGTTTCTTGCCCTGACCATCGCAGATATTCGTCCTGCGGTGGATATTCCAGCTTTACTGGAGAATATGGCGACACTCCGTCCTGGACTCAACAAAAAAGGGGTATGGAGACATTGCAAGAAAGACGGCTCATTGATTGAGGTGGAAATTACCGCTTATCGGCTCACCTTTGGGGGAAGACAAGCTCAACTCGTTTTGGCTAACGATGTCACGGAACAAAGAGGAGCACAGAAGGCGCTCATAGAAACCACTCAGTTCCAACGTGCGATTTTAGACAGTGCCAACTATGCGATTATTGCTACCACCCCCGATGGCATTATTCGCACCTTCAATAGGGCGGCTGAGCGTCTTTTGGGTTATACCGCCGAAGAAGTGGTGGGTAAACTCACGCCTATGATCATTCACAATCAGCAAGAGGTGGTGCAACGCGCTCAAGAATTAACACAGGAGCTGGGAATTGCGATCGAACCTGGCTGTGAATCTTTTGTCGCCAAAGCTCGTCTGGGGAAAATTGATGAACGTGAATGGACTTACATCCGTAAAGATGGCTCGTGCTTTCCCGTATTGTTATCTGTCACGGCGGTGCGAGATTTAGACGATAACATCACTGGATTTTTGGGTATTGGCAGCGATATCACAGAGCGCAAGGAGGCTGAAACGCTGCTGGAAAAACGTATACAGCAGCAGGCCGTGATTGCGGAGTTGGGTCAACGGGCTTTAGCGGGTACCGAGCTGTCGGCGTTGATGGACGAAGCAACGGCACTCGTTGCTCAAAGCTTGGATGTGGAGTATTGCCAAGTTTTGGAACTTATGCCGAATCGAAATACTTTGTTGTTGCGCTCCGGGGTAGGCTGGCATCCGGGGCTGATGGGTTGGGCAACCGTCTCTACGGCTACCGATTCTCAAGCTGGCTATACCCTAACGACCAAAGAACCCGTGATTGTTGAAGATCTCCTTACAGAGACGCGGTTTAGCGACCCCACTCTGCTACACAAATATGACGTTGTGAGCGGATTGAGTGTGATTATCCCTGGTTCAAGCCGTCCTTTTGGAGTCTTAGGCGCACACAGTAGGAGAAAGCAGCTATTTACTCAAGAGAATGTTCACTTCCTTCAGACAGTAGCGAATGTGCTGGCTACTGCAATGGAGCGACAACAGGCGGAAGAAGAGTTACAACGTCAACATCGGCGATCGCAACTTTTCGCGGAAATTACCCTGAAAATCCGTCAATCCTTGCAGCTTGAAGTTATTTTGCAAACAACTGTCACCGAAATCCAAAAAATTCTTCAGGTTGACCGGGTATTGCTCTATCGAGTCTTGCCCAATGGTACGGGGTGTACCGTGACGGAGGCGGTTCAGCCTGGGTGGCCTGCCATTCTGGGAATGTCTTTTGAGGAGGAAGTCTTTCCCCTAGAGTACCAAGAACTTTACCGACAGGGTCAGATTCGTGCGATCGCAGATGTCCAACAAGCCTATGCTGAACTCACTCCCTGCTTGCTGCAATTTCTCGAACCTTGGCAGGTTAAGGCCAAGTTAGTCGTGCCGATTTTGCTCTCAGGACAACTCTGGGGTTTACTGATTGCCCATCACTGTACTAGTCCCAGACAGTGGACGAGTTTTGAAACAGAACTCCTGCAACAATTGTCCGAACAAATTAGTCTGGCTTTAGCACAAGCTCAACTTTTGGAACGAGAAACCCGTCAGCGATTGGAACTTGCCCGCTCCAATGCGGAACTGCAAGAGTTTGCCTATGTGGCCTCACACGATCTGCAAGAGCCTTTACGCAAAATACAGGCATTTGGTGATCGGTTGAGGGTCAAGTATAGTGAAGTGTTAACCGAGCAAGGGTGCGATTACCTCATCCGGATGCAAAATGCTGCCGAACGGATGCAGGCGTTAATCAACGATTTGCTGACTCTTTCGCGGGTGACGACCAGGGCACAGCCTTTTGCGCCAACGAAGCTAACGCAAGTCGTGAAAGACGTTCTATCCGATTTAGAAGTGCGCATCCAGCAGACAGGTGGACGGATTGAAGTCGGCGAACTGCCCACTCTGGAGGCCGATCCCATCCAAATGCGTCAGTTGCTGCAAAACCTCATTGGCAACGCACTAAAATTTCACCGACAGGAGGAGCCACCCGTGATCAAGATTCATAGCCGATGGCTTCCTGATGGGGAACGACCACCGACCGAGGGGATGAACAGGGTTGAGCGTTGTCAAATCTTAGTTGAAGACAACGGCATTGGCTTTCATGAAAAGTACCTTGACCGAATCTTCAATGCTTTTCAGCGCCTGCACGGTCGTAGTGAATATGAGGGGACGGGCATGGGTTTGGCGATTTGTCGTAAAATTGCCGAACGCCACAATGGTAATATTACTGCCCAAAGCATAACAGGATATGGGGCTACATTCATTGTAACGTTACCCCTTCAACAATGTCAAGGAGATACGGTAACGTGAAAGGACGGCGACACCCTGTGACAATTTTGATGGCGGATGACGATCCGGATGATTGCATGTTGGCTAGAGAAGCCCTAGCTGAAAGCCGCTTCGCGAATGATTTACATTTCGTCAGTGATGGCGAAGAACTCATGGATTATCTCTACCGACGTGGCAAATATTCAGCTCCAGGCAGTGCACCGCGTCCAGGTCTGATTCTGCTAGACCTGAACATGCCAAAAAAAGATGGTCGTGAAGTCCTGCGGGAACTCAAAGCTGACCCGCATCTGCGGCAAATTCCCGTCTTAGTGCTAACCACCTCGAAGGCGGAGGAAGATATTTATTGCAGTTATTACTTGGGCGCGAACTCCTACATCACTAAACCTGTAACATTTAGCTCTTTAATTGAGGTGATGCAGACGTTGAGCAAGTACTGGTTTGAAATTGTTGAACTGCCTTCCCAAGACATTGGGGATTGAGTAGCCATTTTAGATAAGGCACCTTGAGCGGCGCTCACAACGTTGGCGTTAGCGGAGCGGCTCCCAAGCAGCAGCAATGAAAATTCTTAACCTTCAACCTTTAAGCTTCTAACCTTCTAACCTTCAACCCATACTGACCGATGAGTGCGGACTTATGTCAAGTAGCATCCTTGAGCGGAATAATGTAAAAATATTGGGTAGTGGCAGTCAAACACTGATTTTGGCTCATGGCTTCGGCTCTGATCAGACGGCTTGGCGGCATCAGATAGCTGCATTTGCGTCTAATTATCGCATCGTCATATTCGATCACGTCGGGGCAGGGAAGTCAGACTTTACGGCCTATAGTCCGCACCGCTACAGCAGTCTCTACAGCTATGCTGAAGATTTGCTAGATTTGTGTGCAGAGTTAAAGTTAACTCAGTGCGTCCTGGTTGGTCACTCCGTGAGTGGAATGGTCAGTCTGCTGGCAGCATTGGTGGAACCCCAGCGCTTCAGCCAGCTGATTTTTATCAGTGCGTCTCCCCGTTATCTCAACGATGAGGGCTACATCGGTGGCTTCGAGCAATCTGATTTGGATGCCCTATATGCAGCAATGTCATCCAACTACTATGCGTGGGCGAGTGGCTTTGCCCCCATCGCAATGGGCAACCCCGATAAACCGGAACTGGCGATCGAGTTTGCGAATACCCTTGCCGCTATCCGTCCCGATATTGCACAAGCCGTTGCCCGCGTCATCTTCCAATCTGACCACCGAGTTGAGTTGCCGCGACTCACTGTACCGACAACGATTCTACAAGCGAGTAATGATATCGCTGTGCCACCTGAGGTTGGTCACTATATGAGCCAGAAGATTCCTCGCAGTAAACTGATCCCCATCCCGGCAAGGGGTCACTTACCTCATATCAGTGCACCCGATGTGGTCACCCATGCGATCGCTTCATGTCTTGCCGCTTAACCGGAAATATTTCTTATGTCATGGTTACGGCTTCGCCCTCCTGACTCACTACCAACATTCCGACCCATCTTATTCGGGCTAACCCTTGCCCTACTCGTGCTGATATTCGTGGGTGGATGGTCACCAATTCAGCTACTAACCCTGCTGAGCTTGACATTTTTCACTCTGTTGCCCCTTTCCACTGTACAAGTCGCCCCTTTAAGCGGGCTGTGCACCCTGTTGTTTGGACTACTGCATAGGGATGGGGTTCATGAAGTGTATCAATCAATGGCTTGGGGAATTGCAGTTGGGTTCGGTATCCTATTACGTCGGCTATTACTGAGCATTGAGTGGCGCTTGGCTTCTCAATCAGTGCTGGCGGCTCTCACCAATGCCGACGCTACTGATACTCCCAACACCCTGATTATCCAAGCCGTCACCCTACTACGTGACTTTGCCAGTGCCGACGCTGCGATCGCATTGCGTAGACTCGATGAGGTTACAGCTCAAGCCTTGGTCTGTCTTCCCCCCAAGGCTCTCCCCGATCGCCTAACAACTCCCACACTGTTTGAGGAGGCGACACGCCAAAATCGTTGCCTCTACTATCCAAACTATGCTTCTACTCCCAGTGCTTCCCATGTTCTGCTCGCTCTAGGAACCCAGTCCCTCGCCATACTACCCCTCAGGTTATCCGACGGCAGAGAGGGCGCTATCCTGCTGATGTGGCATCGCCGGACTGACTTTTCATTACACCTGCAACAATTTATCGAGTCCCTGCTGGGCGAGTTACGTACCCTGCTGAACTTTAGCGATACAACCTTGCGCCTCGACAATCTACAAGCACGCTTCGGTGCCATGTTAGAGACTATTCATCAAGGAGTGGTGTTCATTGATGAAAGTGGGGAGCAAGGCTGGCTCAATCAAGCGGCTGCCGAGCAGCTAGAACTACCTCCAGGCGCTGTAGAGCCTCCTGTGCTGGCTCAAGCAATGGCTCTGTTGCGCACTCGTGCTGATAATCAAAGTGAAATTGTCACACAGGCAGCCCAGTTTTTCTCTAAGCCTCAAGCAGAGATTCGCAACTGGAATTGGATTTTCAGCAAGCCGCAGCCAAAAGTGCTGAGTATCTCTAGCACCCCCACTCGTGTACACGATGTGCCCGGTCGTCTCTGGCTATTAGATGATATTACTGAGCAGTATTTGGCACAACTGGAGCGAGTTGAGCGTACTCAAGAATTATCCCAGGCCAATCAAGCACTGGAAAAAGCGAAGGCCGCTGCTGAAGAAGCGACTCGCGTCAAGAGCCAATTTTTAGCGAATATGAGCCACGAAATTCGCACGCCCATGAATGCGATCATTGGTATGACTGAGCTGTTACTCACGACAGAGCTAACCTCCCAACAGCGTGATTTCGTTGAAACGACCCAGAGCAGTGGCGAGACTTTACTGGCGCTGATTAATGACATCCTTGACCTCTCAAAAATTGAGTCAGGCCGACTAGAGCTAGAAAAGCACTCATTTAATCTACGAACTTGCGTTGAAGAATCCCTCGACCTAGTAGCGCTCAAGGCCGCAGAAAAAGGGATTGAATTGGCTTACTTTATTCATCCTCAAACTCCTAACCTGATTGAGGGAGATGTGACTCGCTTACGCCAAATCTTAGTGAATTTGCTCAGTAATGCGGTGAAGTTCACTCATCACGGAGAAGTGGTGATTTCAGTGACCGCCAGAGAGTTGAAGGTTGAAGGTTTGAAGGAGTTGCAGGTTGAAGGTTTTAAGGTTGAAGGTTCACAGGAATTGAAGGTTGAAGGTTCACAGGAGTTGAAGACTGAATGTTTAAACTCGTCTTCTAACGTTCAACCTTTTAACCTGCAACATTCAACCCAACACAACCTGCAACTTGCAACCCAATCCAACCCAACCCGGTTCGAGATCCAATTTGCGGTTAAGGATACAGGCATTGGTATTCCCAGCGATCGCATAGATCGCTTGTTCAAGTCCTTCAGTCAAGTCGATTCTTCCACCACTCGTAAATATGGTGGAAGCGGATTAGGTTTAGCGATCAGCAAACAGCTCAGCGAAATCATGGGGGGTCGGATGTGGGTGGAAACTCAAGTGGATCAGGGCTCCACTTTCTACTTCACCGTAGTTGCGGCCTCAGCTGCCAATGTATCCCCCCTTGAATCTGACGATCTCCAGCCTCAGTTAGATGGCAAGCGACTACTAATCGTGGACGATAACGATACCCATCGGCAAATATTAATGCGGCAAGCACAGTCGTGGGGAATGCTCACCCGTACTGCTGCATCAGGCACTGAAGCGCTTGACTGGCTTAGTCAAGGAGAAGTCTTTGATGTGGCAATTTTAGACATGCAGATGCCCAGAATGGATGGTCTAACTCTCGCGGCAGAAATCCGCAAGCATCCTAGCTATCAGATGTTACCGCTAGTAATGTTGACCTCTATCGGCTGGTCAAAAAGGCCGAACCAGATTGGTTTACCCGTGGATTTGGCAGCTTTCCTCACCAAGCCGATTAAACAGTCCCATCTTTACCAGGCCTTAAACCAGATCCTGGGTGGACAGTCCATGCCGATGAAGCCCCTCCAGCCCAGGCAACCCGAGAGCCCGATGCAACTCGCTGCACGGTTACCTTTGCGGATTCTCTTAGCTGAGGACAATATGGTGAATCAGAAGGTGGCCTTGCTTCTTTTGAAACGGATAGGCTATCGAGCGGATGTTGTCAGCAATGGTTTAGACGTTCTGGACGCTGTGCATCGTGAATGCTACGACGTAGTACTGATGGATGTGCAGATGCCAGACATGGATGGCTTGACGGTAACGCAGCGAATTTGTCAGGAATGGTCGCACCAGGAAACAGAGAGCCTTTTTGGTAAACGACCTCGGATTATTGCGATGACGGCTAATGCCATGCAAGGCGATCGAGAGGAGTGCCTGAATGCAGGCATGGATGATTACCTTAGCAAACCTATACACCTTGAGGACTTAATCCAAGCCCTGAGTAAATGCCAACCCTATGGGGATAGGGTGATCGAGAGTCGGAGTTTAGATGAAGCGGACGGTGGGGAGAGGGAAAGATTATCTCCACTCAAACCTACGATGAGCGATCAACCTTCCGCCCTGGATTGTGTCCCGTTGGGCTATCAGCTACAAACCTTTGCGCCAGCCACCTACGAAACTTCGCTCCACTCACTCTCGTCCCCGATTGATGCCAAGGTACTGGAATCATTTCGGGACATGGCGGGTGAAACGGCTGACCTGATATTGGCTGAGATGATTGAGTGCTATCTCGAAGAGGCTCCCAAACTCCTGAGTACGATCGCCCAAGCCATTGTAGAAAAAGATGCGGTGCAGTTGCGATCGGGCGCACACACTTTGAAGGCAAGTAGTGCAACGCTGGGTGCTATGACTCTCTCTAATCTATGCCGAAAGTTAGAAGTCATGAGTCGGATTGGCAATACGGAGTACGGAGTAGATAAGCTACCGCAGCTAGAAGCTGAGTATGAAAGAGTCAAGATAGCTTTGCAATTAGAACGCCAAAAAGCTCTGGTATGAATATCACTAACCTTGAGAAAGATACTCCGCTGATCCTCGTCGTAGAGGACGACAAGTTCATGCGGATTCAGCTGCGCCGAGCGATGGAACAAGTAGGCTATCAAGTGGCAGAAGCGACTGATGGTGAGCAAGGCTTAGCGGCTTACCTGCGCTTACAGCCCGATATTGTGCTATTGGACGCCCTGATGCCTGTGATGGATGGCTTTACCTGCTGCACTCAATTGCGATCGCTTCCTGGCGGCGATCGCATCCCGGTGTTAATGATCACAGCACTTGAAGACCGAGAGTCGGTTGATCGAGCCTTTGAGGCGGGTGCGATTGATTACGTAACCAAGCCCATTCACTGGGCTGTCCTGCGCCAACGTGTGCGTCGTCTGCTTCAGACGAGTCGGGCTGTGGAGGAATTACGACAGCAGACGGAACGGGCGCGACTAAGTGAGGAGCGATTGAGGTTAGCCCTAGAAGCCTCTCAGATGGGTACCTGGGATTGGGATATCCTCAACGACAATGTGATGCACTGCGTTACGACAGAAGCCATTTATGGCCTCGCCCCAGGAACCTTTGAGGGCACATTGCAAAGCTTCCTCAAACGTCTTCATCCTGAAGATCGGCAATGGGTCAGCCAAGCTCTACGCTCTGCCTTGGAGGAGGGAGCGGATTACAACATCGAGTTCCGCATCATCTGGCCTGACGGCAGTGTTCATTGGGTAGCCAGTAAAGGTCAAGTCTATTACGACAACCTGGGCAAGGCTGTGCGCATGACCGGGATTAATATGAATATTACCGAGCGCAAGCAGGCACAAGAAGAATTACAGCGACAGCACAGGCGATCGCAATTGTTTGCCGAGGTGACACTCAAGATTCGCCAATCTTTGCAAATAGAGAACATTCTCCAAACTGCTGTCACGGAGGTACAGCGAATTCTCGCCAGCGATCGCGTCTTGATTTTCCAATTGTGCCCACAGGATTTGGGTAAAATCGTCACCGAAGCGGTAGCTCCTGGTTGCACTTCTGTTTTCGACCAAAATGTTACTGACGCCTATCTAGTATCCGAGTACTTAAATCGGTATAGCCAGGGTCGAGTTTACACGATTGCTGAGGTAGAGAAGGCTGAGGTGCCACCTTGTCTGCTTGAATTTATGCAAAAATTCGAGATCAAGGCCAAGCTAGCTGTGCCAATTCTGTTGAAGGAAAAACTCTGGGGTCTATTGATTGCTCATCAATGTAGCAGTCCCAGGCATTGGTCTAGTTCTGAAACGGAACTCTTAAGACATCTAGCCGATCAAATTGGCATTGCCTTAGCTCAAGCTCAGCTTTTAGAGCAAGAAACTCATCAACGCCAAGAACTGGCTCGTTCTAATGGCGAACTGGAAAAGTTTGCCCATGTCGCCTCTCACGATCTGCAAGAACCCCTGCGTAAGATCATATCCTTTGGCGATCGGCTTCAGGCCAAGTATGGTGAGGTGTTGACGGAACAAGGATGCGACTACCTAGAGCGGATGCAAAAAGCCGCAGAACGGATGCAGACTCTGATTCATGATTTGCTCACGCTTTCGCGCATTACCACCAAGGCTCAACCCTTTGTGCCAGTGAATCTCGCCCAGATTGTACAAGAGGTCTTATCCGATTTGGAGGTGCGCATCGAGCAGAGCAATGGACAGGTAGAAGTCGGGGGGTTACCGATCCTTGATGCTGACCCCCTACAGATGCGTCAACTGATGCAAAATCTAATTAGTAATGCCCTGAAATTTCATCCAAAAGTCCAGTCACCGAAAGTTAGGATCGAGAGTCAATGCCTGAAAGGAGAAGACCTGGTACTCTTAGGCAATTCAGCTAAGCCTACTCTTTGTCAAATCCGCGTGGAAGACAACGGCATTGGTTTTGACGAACAGTATCTTGAGCGCATCTTCAATCCTTTCCAGCGCCTGCATGGACGTCATGACTATGAGGGGACAGGCATGGGCTTGGCAATCTGTCGTAAAATTGTTGAGCGCCACAACGGCAGTATTACTGCACAAAGCACCCTAGGACAGGGGTCAACCTTTATCGTCACGCTGCCCCTAAAACAACATCAAGAGGACACTATGCCGCTAAAGAACTACTCTACTCTGGCAGATTCACGGCCTTAACTGACCCATGAACAGCTTGAGCAACGATTGGTTTGAGAGGGTTGAACGACGATCGCAAGAGGTCGAAGACTGACATGGATAACCAGCCAGTCAGGATTTTGCTCGTTGATGATGACGAAGATGATTATATTCTGACTCGTGATTTACTGGCTGAAAGTCAGGGAACTCGCTTCGAGGTGAAATGGGTAAGCGAGTGGGACTGTGCTTTAGAGGTGATGGGTCAAAATCAGCACGATATCTATTTGCTGGACTATCGTCTTGGTAAGCATAACGGACTAGAACTGTTGCAACAAGCGGTGGATAATGGTTGTAGAGCGCCTATTATTTTACTCACTGGGCAGGGCGATCGCGAAATTGATATTGAAGCTATGAAAGCTGGAGCCGCTGATTATCTGGATAAAAGTCAGCTTAGAGCTCCATTGTTGGAGCGTTCCATCCGTTATGCGATCGAGCGCAAGCGATCGGAACAGAAAATTCGAGAACAAGCGGCTCTTTTGGATATTGCCACCGATGCAATTCTGGTACAAAATCTGCAAAACCAAATCTTATTTTGGAATAAAGGAGCCCAGCGGATGTATGGCTGGAACGCAGAAGAAGTCCTGAGTCAAGATGCCCATCAGTTATTATTTAAACTTGAAAATTTACCTCGATTGACAGAGATTGAAAGCCTAGTTGCTCTGGAAGGCAACTGGTATGGAGAATTGCAACAAGTTACCAAGGACGGCAAAGTTATCATTGTCGAAAGTCGCTGGACGTTAGTAGAAAATGAGCAGGAAAAACCAACATCCATTCTGATTGTTAATACGGATATTACAGACAAGAAACAACTGGAAGCACAGTTTCTCCGCGCTCAGCGAATGGAGAGTATTGGCACGCTGGCAAGTGGCATTGCCCATGACTTGAACAACGTCCTCGCCCCCATTTTAATGTCGGTTCAACTTTTGGCGCTCAAACTCCAGGATGAGCAGGCTCGCCAGTGGCTCAAAATTCTAGAAGACAATGCTAGACGGGGAGCGGAGTTAGTCAAGCAAGTGGTTTCCTTTGCACGAGGGATCAAAGGCGATCGCACTCTTGTACAAGTCAGGCACATCATCTCAGAAATTAGGCAGATTGCCAAAGAAACTTTTCCCAAATCCATTGATGTTCATAGCGATATAGCGCCTGATTTATGGACGGTCTGTGGAGATGCCACTCAACTGCATCAGGTGTTGATGAATCTTTGCGTCAATGCTCGTGATGCCCTTCCGGATGGCGGTACCCTGAGCATCTGGGCCAAGAATTTATTCCTCAACGAACAATCGGCTCGGATGAATATTGATGCCAAAACGGGTGCCTATATTGTTATTACCATCTCGGATACGGGAATTGGTATCCCGCCTGAGATTTTAGATCGAATTTTTGAGCCGTTTTTCACCACCAAAGAAGTGGGTAAGGGGACAGGACTGGGTCTTTCAACCGTCATCGGCATTGTCAAAAGTCATGGGGGTTTTGTCAATGTGTTGAGCAAACTGGGGCAAGGGACAAAATTTGAGGTGTTTTTGCCAGCGTTAGAGGAGGCACATTCACCAAAGGTTGAAGACTCTGAAATGCCCGGAGGTCATGGAGAACTGATTCTTGTCGTTGATGACGAGGTGGCAATTCGTCAGATTACCCAAACCTCATTAGAAACTTACTCTTACAAAGTGCTGACTGCTAGTGATGGGATCGAAGCGCTGGCTATGTATGCCCAACATCATGAAGAAATCAAGGTCGTATTAATTGATATGATGATGCCCGCGATGGATGGGCCGACGACAATCCGAACGCTCAGAAGAATTAAGCCTCAAGTTAAGATTGTAGCGGTGACGGGATTGGTATCGGATGATAAGTTAGCACACGCGCGTCGCCTTGGCGTTCAGACATTTTTATATAAGCCTTATACAACAAAGGAGTTACTTAAAGCTCTCGATGGTATCCTCCGAGCGAGTTGATCGGCTAATGCAGCAAACCCTAAATAACTATCCAGTTGAAAAAGGTTAAAAAGCTTACTGTACAAATTTTCTTGCCTTCTGCTTCTGCCTCCTGCCTACTCAAGAAGGAGAACGCTAGGTGAACTGCCTTCTTGCACTAGATAGCCTAAAACTCATCTTTTCTTATCGAACAATTCAATTTCCTCCCACTTCAGTGCTAGTCCGGTTTGTTGAGATAAATCGCAGCGCTCTAGGTAAAGGCGGGCGGCTAAATCGCGATCATTCGCCTGCAAAACTTGCTCAAAGTATTGCCGTGCAGCGGTGAATTCCTCCTGGAAATAGAGCCAAACGCCCTGTTCAAAGTCAGTTTTGGTGTGGGTTTTGAGTTCTTTGAGAAACTGAGAATCGCCGTCGTAAATTTCAAATACAGCCACAGGAGCCTGTTTCCCTCTTACCTGAACTCGGTCAAGAAATCGACAAGTATACTTTTGCGGGTCATCAAGTTGAGACAGGGTTTGCACACTAACAATACTACCTGCTCCGTAGAGTTTGGTTAAATGTTCCAAGCGAGACGCCAGATTTACCGCATCGGCAATCACCGTGCTGTCCATCCGCTCCTCTTCTCCAATGATGCCCAGCATAATGTTACCGCTATGGATGCCAATACCGATCGCAATGGGTAAATAACCACTGTTTTGGCGATAATTGTTATAGATTGTCACCTGTTTTTGCATTTCGATCGCGGCTAAGACGGCATCATCAGCGGTTTCGGGAAACAAAGCCATGATCGCATCGCCAATATATTTATCAATAAAGCCATTGTGCTGGCGGATGACTGGGCCAACTTGGCGCAAGTAGGAATTGATAAAGTCAAAATTTTCTTGGGGAGACATGGTTTCCGACATGCTGGTAAACGAGCGAATGTCGGCAAACAGAATGGACATTGCTGCCTGCACTGAATCCCCCAGTTTTGCATCAACAATACTGTCCTTATGCAGAAAGTGCAAAAATTGACGAGGTACGAACCGTGCAGAAGCTTGGGCGATTTGTGCCAGTTCTCTTCTACTTTCCTCCAGCCTAGTGAGAGCGCGAAAAGACCTCAATGCGCTTACGATTGCGGTAAAGAGTTTGCGAGTGGTTAGTTCGGTTTTGGTTTTATAGTCATTAATATCGTAGTGAATAATCACCACATCTTCCGGGGCTTGCCCCGGTTGACCCGTGCGTAAAATAATCCGCACTAATAAATTACCTAGCACATCCCGGATATATTTCACTACCTCCAATCCCGCGCCATCACTTTCCATGACTACATCGAGCAAAATCAGGGCGGTATCGGGGTGTTTCTCGATTAAGGCTTTGGCCTCTTCCCCGGAGTAAGCGCTAATAAAAGTTATGGGCTTGCCTTCAAAATTAAAGTCATTCAGTACCAGTTTTGTGACTTCGTGAATCTCGGCTTCATCGTCTACTACAAGAATTTTCCAGCTATCTCCCGCTGACAGGGGGAATTCCTTAGTAGTCGGAAAAATTAATATCTTATCGGTGGTATTTGTAGAAATTAATTCATCATCAGTTTCATCAGCAAAGACTAATTCATCATCGTCTTCATTAGCAAAGACTAATTCATCGTATTCTTCATTAATTGAGGGGTTTTTAGGCTCTTCTGACATTGTTATTTGTTGCTTGTTTTTGTTATTTTATTAGTATGGTGGAAAATTCTAGCTTAAGAGCCTATCCTAAAATCTTTTGATTAAAGACTAGATGTACCTATTTATCTGCATGTAAAGACCGTGCATCTGAGGTTTCAAACTTTACCACACCAACCCAGCGTTGCTATCCGCAACCCTAACCAGCAACATGCTTGCACTACCTAGGTGATAGGCTACCTCGTAACTCAACTGTGTAATTTAATAATAAACTTCGTACCTACACCCACTTGACTCTCACATTCAATCGTACCATTGAGTTTTTGGGTGACGAGGTTGTAAACAATATGTAAGCCCAAACCGCTGCCTCCCTGTCCCCGTTTTGTGGTATAGAAGGGGTCAAAGATTTTGCTTAAGTGTTCCTGAGGAATGCCTTTGCCATCATCGGTGTATTCAAAGATAATCTGCTCACCCTCTTGTTTGAAGTCAAAAACCAGATATCCGGCGTCTTCGGGGGAGTAGGCATGGGTGAGGGAGTTCATGACTAGATTGGTGATAATCTGAGATAACGCGCCTGGGTAAGTGTTCAGCGCGATCGCTTCATCTCCTTTGATTTCCACCTGGTGATGGGTAGTTCTCAGTTTGGGTCTGAGGGGAATTAATACCTCGGATAGATACTGTTTAAGATGGAATGTGCGTTGTTCTTCTGTAGACTGATCGACGGCTACTTGTTTGAAACTCTGAATTAAGTCAGCGGCACGACTGAGGTTGCTCAAGACCATACTACTACTCTGCATAGCGGTATCGAGAAACTTTTCGAGTTGCGATCGCTTCATCTGTCCGCTTTTATACGTCTGGAAAAACTCTGTGATTTTATCGGCTAACAGAGAAGCCGCAGTGATGCCGATGCCAACTGGGGTATTGATTTCATGGGCAACGCCAGCTACCAAACCGCCGAGAGATGCCATTTTCTCGGATTCTACCAGTTTCGTTTGGGTGGCTTTAAGGTTGTCTAGGGCTTGGGAAAGTTCTGCGGTACGCTGCTGGACTAATTGCTCTAAGTTTGAGTTGAAATGCTGTAAGTTGGTGTAGAGTTGGGCATTTTCGATGGAAATAGCAACTTGAGAGGATAGGAGTTTGAGCAATTCGACGCGGCTAGAGGTAAACGCATCAGTGGTGAGATTGTTTTCTAGGTAGAGGATACCGCTGAGTTTACCGCGATCGAGCAGTGGGATGCACAGAATTGATTTGGGTTGTTTTACCTTGATGTAAACATCCTGGGTAAATTTTCCAGCATGGACAGCATCGTTTAAGACGAGATTTTCCTTAGTTCGGATAACATAGTGAACAATAGCAGCGCATAGGAGAGGCATCTGGGTAGATAGTTCTACAGAATCTATACCAATTGATTGCAGTGTAGTCACCTGTTCTTCATTTACTGCCCCTGAAGCTTGAATGACCCAGCTACTATTAGCCTCACCATTTTCTGACTGAGATGGCAAAATTAGGTAGCCACACTGCGCCCCAGCATTTTCGATGAGAATTTTCATCAAGTTTTCGAGTAATCTATCCAGCACAATTTCACCGGAAATGGCTTGAGAAGCTTTCATTACAGTGGCTAAATCCAACGCTTCACCTGCCTGAGAACCCGTTGTGGTAATGTTATTTGTAGTGCGACTAAAATTAGGGCTTTTGGTCGTAGATGATTTAGGCAATAGCTGCGTATATTTTACTTCTAAATCCTCAACCTTGGCTTTGGCTCCCCAGCGCGTGTAGGCGTAGTGTGTCTCTCTCATATAGGTTTGAGCAATCTTCAGTCTGCCACGCTCTAAGTAAAACTTGGCGGCTAACTCATAAGCTAATGCTTCTTCTTGGATATATCCATTCTCAGAAGCACCTGACATGGCTCGCTCATAAAACTCCTCTGCCTCAATAACTTGACCCAATACTCGTGCTTTCTCCGCCTCTACCAGATAAAATTTATGCAGGTGATTCATTGGGGCATGATGCGCCCATCTTTGCATTTTTTCCTGATTGGTGTTAACTCGATTGAGCCAAGCCTCTTTTTCATCATTTGAAGCATCAGAAAACCCGCTTAAATGCGCCAGAGAATCATAGAAATGGAAGACAGGTACAACTACCATTGCTGTCACACCGTCTAAATACTGTTCTGCTTTAACAGCATTTTGTATAGCTTGATGCTCCTCACCAAACAGATAACATAATATAAGTTTATTTAGATAAAGTAAGTGAATGCCTAATCTGTCATTTGCTTTAATAGCAAGTGGTAACCACTGCTCTTCATTGTAGGCATCACCTATGAGACGGCTGGAATTTTTAGACCGACCTAGTAAGTTAAGGACTGCCTGCCGAAACATAGCAACCCAATGAAAAGGATTTTCTCGTCTAATTTGGCTGATGGCATTACCGTAGGTTGCCATTTTTTGTTCTAATCCTATAAGTTCGCGACCGATAAAATAAGAATGATCGCAGATAAAAAAGGCACAAAAACCAGCAAATTCAAATTCTCCGGTTTCCACTCCACTTTGATAGCCCTCACTCACAATAGGTAGTGTTTCCTTGAAATGTTCTTTCCAGTGTATTACGTGAGCACCCAACACTTCAAATGCCCTAGCATTGCCTCTCCTGGCATTTAAACGTTTTGTCAAGCTTAAACCTAATTTGCCAAATTTATAGCCCAACTCAACGTCTTCAACAACGCCACACAGGATTAATCCGTAACAGGCATAACTAAATGCTGACCAAGTGCCATGACCGTACTTGATAGATAACTTAACCATCGATAAGACAATCAATAACATCAATTCAGGGGCAGCTATATAGGCGGCAGCACTTATACTAGATAAGATATAGATAGCGGCCTGCGCTTCGGGTTCGGTCATGTCCGGCAGGTTAATTAGATCTTCAATTTCTTGCCCAGCATAAAGTGACGCAGTGTCCTTGAATGCTTTTTGAATATCCAAGTGGCTTGGCTCTTCTGGTAATATCACCCCTAACAGATTCAGCACCACGAGCCCAATCTTAATCGCTTCTTTGAAGTTACCTCGCGCTCCAGCCGATTGAATTTTAACATCATAGATTTTAACTTTTTCCAGCACTGTTTTGGCATGGCTTAATACTACCTCTGCCAATTGCTCCATTGTGATAAAGTCCCCGTTTAGGTATGCAGCTTCTACTGTTTCTTCATGTATAGCTAAGGTTAGGTCATACGAATTCTGCCAACTATTTGCACTCAGGAGCTCTCTCCCCACATGAAAATATTTGACTGCTGCCCCATAA
>NZ_DATNPA010000692.1:0-6123 GCF_036703385.1 Allocoleopsis sp.
TACGTCGCTCAGTAGTTGGGGAATCTTGAGCGGTATTTTGTTAGATCAGGCGAAACCCATTGCCGATACCTTGGAACAATACAATTGGGTAGTTGCCGCTCTCTGGAAGCGTCATGATTGGTGTTGCTTTAATATCAGGCGATCATGAAGGTGGAAGGTTGAAATATGAAAAGTTTTGTGGGCTTATTTATATTTCATACTTCACCTGTTTGTTCTATTTTTTAGTAAGACGCTGGCGCTCTTGGTTGACCACTTCACCGAGTCCGACTTGGTCGAGGAGAGCGAACAAATCTTCTTGCACTAATGAATCCTTGGGATTAGCTTTCGCCGCTTTTGAAAGAGTGCTCATGGCATCATACCAAAGCCCCGATCGCGCATAGACGGAGGCCCGTTCGCGATCAACTAAGGCGTTCTCGGAATGGATAGTCTTGGGAGAAGAATTGCTATTTAAAGGAGTTGTTGCCAGTTGCTGCTTTAAGGCGGGTGTTGCTGATACCCGCTGAATATAGCTGATGAAATAGCGATTAGCGGAGGGTTGCTTGGAGTTACAGACTAGGGTCACCGTCCATCTGTAAGTCTTCCCTGAAACGAGTTCAGGTCGATCTTTCGGAATCTCCATCTGGATTATTCCAGGTTCGGGCGAATCGATTTGTTTTTTCCATATCGTCTGACCGCCACTTTTATCCTCTACTAAGGCAAACTGCATGGGCACAGATACCGGTTGTGACAAGTGCCACAAGAAGGTGGGATGGCTGGATATAGTTTGTCCAATGTCATCCTTCGAGGGAATCAGTAGCGTTACCAAGTTTTGTTCTAGCGGTTTGTTACTACAGCCTCGTGTACCAGACCCCTGACTTTGCCTAGGATTTTTAACTACTGGCGGAACAAAGCGAATTCGTGAGCCACTCGCTTGACTGATGAGAAAATTCTGGTTAGTACGGGAAACATTGGCAAAATTTTGTGCATGAGTCGGCAGAGGATTGCCAGCACTGAACAATAATAAGGAAATCATCGATGTTGAGCCGATGATGACAGCTGGGAAATGGGGTTGAGTGTTCATAGGATTAATGGCTGTGTATTCGGTTTCTGACTTCAGACGGTGTCGTCAGTTTTACTAAATGCTTTAAAAAAATAAATTAATCTTTATGTATATTTAAATTGTGAACCTTCCTCTTATTGTCAAACCCGATAGAACCGATTCTGCATTAAAATTCACCGTCTAATATGATGTGCTGTTGATTACCCTTAATAAAACTATGTTTGTAGTGGGTGCTGTCTTCGCCCGCTCCGATAGGATTAAAATCCTCACTACAAACTAATGTATAGTGTAGTCTTCTTAGGAGCCATAATATAAGTTACTCCAATAAATCACCTCATAGATTTGGCTATTTTGAAGCATAAGTTTTTGCTTCTAATTTCGAGGAGATTTATCCAATCGGTTCAATTTTATCAACTTATTTCAATTTTGAGATAAAGATTTTATTGAGAATTGGAAGCGGCTTGAGTTGTTCAGCAGGACCTGTCCGTTTTTAAGATAAGGAATCAACAGCTCAGAATATCTGGTCGTCTTCCGAATCCGAAAAGGTTTTTGCTGTTTGGTAGAGTTCGTTCAACCTTGCTTCTACATGCGGCGGTTTGGCGGTGAAATGGATGTAAAAACTGCCCTTCTCCGCCGACCTGTCCAACACCTTAGCATACATGTCTTCGCTGAATTCTGTGGTGTTGGTGGAGGTTAATAAATTGAGTTTGATGTTGCTCAGGGGTTCTGGCACAGCATACCCTTCTCCATTTTCGGAGCGGAGCATCGCTCCCTTGGCGGACAGCTTGACTAAACTTCCCTTGAACAGGGAATCACTGATATGCTTACCATCCAGCAAGGCATAGTGAAATTGAAGGCAGATTTCTTCAGGTAGAGGAAAAAAATCCTCTTCTTGTTGGGATAGAAAGAGGTTGTATTCTCCACCAATCCCCTCAACGTTATAGATGGTGATGGCTTGTTTTACGCCTTTGGGTTTGATTTCCTTTCGCCCATTAATTCTGACGATGGACTCTACCTCGTTTAAGGTTGACTCAGAAATGAATATTTGCCCTCCGACGGTATAGGTTTCGATGCGGAATGTCAGGTTGACATGGCTACCAATGGCACTGTACTTGGTTCGCTTTTCCGAACCGATATTCCCCACAACAACTTCACCGGTATTGATGCCAATCCCCATTTCGAGTTTCGGGCAACCTAAGGGTTTGAGCTTTTCGTTAATCGAATCCATTGCTAACTGCATCGCAACCGCGCAAGCGACAGCTCTTCTGGAGTCGTCTTCTCGGAGCGTGGGCGCACCAAAGAGAACCAAAATTCCATCACCAAGGAAGTCATCAATGGTTCCCTGGTACTCAGCAATCACCTCTGTCATGTATTTCAGATAGAGGTTGAGAACTTTCACTACTTCTTCGGGGGTTAATCGTTCTGCGAGTGCCGTAAATCCTCTTAAATCCGAGGTGAGCATGGTGATTGTCCGCTTCTCGCCACCAATTTTTAATCCGCCAGGACTTTCCAGCAACTTGGCAACGACGCGATCATCTAAGTAACGTCCAAAGGCTTTACGAATTTGTCCGGCGGCGTGGGCAGTATAAGCGGTGATGGCGATCGCTCCCAGTGATAGGGTCAAAAGGGGTGGCACTAGGGGTATCCACCAACCTGCCCAAAAAGCAACATAAGTAATTCCCACCAAAACTCCGGCAGCCAGAAATGGGCTGGCAACTCTCTGAATGGCAAGGGATATCTGCGAGCAGCTACGCTTTGCGGCACCTGCATATCGCCCGTGCCAAGTTAGAATCGCGCCCACACCTGACCAGAAAAAAATCCACAATCCCTCCACGGGTTCCGACCAAGTCTGGAGCGTGGGGTGTCCTTCTAGGGCGGCACTGAGGATGTGGTTGATGATGTTGGCTTGAATTTCTACCCCAGCGGTGCGTTGTTGGGTGGAAATTTGATCGCCGCTGTAGGGGGTGTAAAAGAAGTCGTTCAGGCTGGTGGCGGTTGAACCAATTAAAACGAGGCGATCGCGCATTAAGTCAGGGGCTACCTCGTTGTTCAGTACCTGTGTTAGGGTTACCGTGCGGAAGCTATTGGCTGGCTCTCGATAGTTCAATAAAAACTGGTAGCCTCCATCATCGGCACCGACATAGCCGCCGTCGTTGGATTGAAACGGGCGAAAGATGCTTTTCCCCCATTGAAAAATTTGGGGATTATCTTTTGTAGGTTGGGGCAGAATGTTCTGTTGCTCCAGATACAACCCAGCGAGGAGCATACTAAACGAGGGAACCGATTCGTCCCCCTTTTTGTAGGCGAGTACGCCTCGACGCAGCTTGCCATCGGCGTCTACGACAAGGTTGTTAACACCTACCTGATTCTTTTTGGCGAGTACGGGTGGGGGAGCAATGGCGGCATCGGGGTTCTCTTCGTTAATTTGTTCAATACCGATTAGGTTGGGGGTGGTTTCAAAAACCTTGACTAAGTCTGAATAACCCGGTTTGACGGGCAAATCGCGATAAAGGTCAAGACCAATGACTCTGGGCTTTTGGGCTTTGACTTTTTGGAGCAACTGAGTGAGTAGCGTATCTGGAATAGGCCATTGTCTGACCTTTCTTAAATCTGCTTCAGTAATGGCAACAATCACAATGCGCTCCTCAGCGGGTTTTAGCGGACGAGTACGCATGTATTGGTCAAAGGCCATCCATTCCCAAGGTTGCAACCAGCCGCTTAGGCGCAGGGCGATCGCAAAACCGGTAACAGTGGGCGCAACAATCCAGACACCACGCCATTCCCACAGCAGATTGGTCTTCGGGTTGGGTTCTCTGAGAGGACGAGGATTGGGCGGGGTGTTTGAGGTAACGGTGGAGCTTTCTCCCTGTAAGGGGCGATCGGTTGTCCCCTGCGCTTTGGATTTAAAAAGCGGCAGCTGTAAAAATGCAACTGACAAAACAGACCGAATTCGCTGGAAATTCATCTTCAAAAGGATGAATGGGGAACTTTGGCACAGATACGCTCTCTTGCAACTCCACTATAAACAGTACTTGTCTTTTATACGCTGCTGCTTACTGATCACTGTTCACTAGACCTCTTGCCTAAATCCTAGAAAGCCCCCTAAATCCCCCAATTCTGGGGGACTTTGAACTTCCGGTTCCCCCCAAAATTGGGGGGCTAGGGGGGCAAAATGCAGCATTTTGAGGTTGAGCGGGAGATGTGTGTACACAGTAGCCCACGGGGAGAGGCACTTTGAATCTTGCTCTCCTTCTCCTTTTGAGAGAAGGGGCTGGGGGATGTTAGCGTAGCGGCACGCAGTGCGGGCGTTCACTGGCTCTCCCTGACATGCCCCCAATTTTTATCCCTTCTGCCCTCTGCTCTCTGCCTTCGGCCTGATTGTGAGATGACAAATTAAGGTTTGAGGGTCTGCGATCGCTGCTAATTGCGGATTGGTTCCTACAATAATACGCCCATCGGGGGTGACGCTCATGCCTTGTGCTTCCTGGATGGGATCGCCGAGTTTCCAGGATTGGGCGGGAGGAGATACAGGATTGGGGGTGGGGGAAGAGGTTTGTTGTCTGGCTGAGTTGGGAAGTCCTTGAACTTGGGTGACGGCATACCGACCCCCGATCGCATCATAGGGTGTTGTGGGTAAACCTCCGGTACCCGTTACGGTAAAGGTACCTTGTTCAACGTTGCGACGGGCAAAACAACTGGATGCGATCGCTTGTTCTGTCGTGATGAAATTGCCGTTGAGTTGGTTGAGGGCAGCCTGCACGTTGATTTCTGGGGTATTGACTTGCACAATGCCATTAGACTGAGCTTTCGTAGGATCTCCAAAGGCAGTGATATCACTTTCTGGGGTCAGGTTGGGGCGAAATTGTGTGCCGAAGATGCCTTGAGTATTAATGGTAATTTTCCCTCCGGTGCCTTGGGGTGCACTGGCGGTGATATCGCTATTTTCTTTGGGGACAGCTGCGATCGCACCTGCATTTATGGTGATGTTGCCGCCCCTCTGTTGACCACGAGCATCTGCCGAAATTACACTGTTGTGGCGCATTTGTAAGGAATTGCGGACATTGAGGGTAATACTGCCCTCTTGAGCGGATTCACCGGCGTTGGTTGATGCGGTGATGCCACCTTGATTGTTCAGAAGGATGGAGTCAGCATTGATAGTGAGTGTTCCTGCTTTGCCTGTTCCATCGTTCCTAACTGTAACTTGAGCTCCATCGGTGACGCTTAAATGAGGCGTGTTAATCGTCACGTTGCCGGAATCTCCACTTGGCTGGTCTGGAAGTCCCAAGGCTTTTCGTAGGACTGGATCAACAATATTGGCAGAAGAGATGATTAGACTGGGATTCACAGAGCCTGGGAATCTGCCACTAACCTTAACTGACTCAGAGGCATTTATAATCACACTTCCAGCATTACCGCTTGCCAAAGTAGAAGAATCAACCCGTCCTCCATCTCGAACTAGCAACTGCCTCGTATCAATTCTTACATTACCAGCATTTCCCTTCTCTTGATCCAAACCGTTGTAGAGAGTAGTGGAAGCTATGAGGCTGGGTACTAAAAGGCTCGGTTCTGCTCCACTCACCTCGATAGATTCAGTTGCCTTTACAATTACATCACCAGCGTTGCCAGCACCAAAGGTTGTAGAGATTACAGCTCCCCCATCAAGAACAGTTAATCGCTCAGTTGAAACTATGAGTTTTCCTACACCTCCAGAATTGAGAGCAGAAGTACTGATAGAGCTAAAAGCAGTAGAATTTAAGGGCGAAAACCCAACTACTTGTGCAGATTTAGAGGCATTTACAGTTATATTGCCACCTGTTGCTGTACTGAAGGTTCTAGCCTGTATTGAAGCTCCATCTTGGACAACCAATCGCTGAGTAATCACCTCAATATCGCCTCCGTTTCCAATCCCTACAGTTTCATTAAATATGCCGCTATTAATGGCTCCACTTGGCATAGGATCAAGTAACTGGAGAGACTCTGAAGCATGTACGCTTAAATTCCCAGCTGGTTGGAGTCCTTGGTTTTGAATCAACATGACTGAATCATCAGTCAGAGTTACATTAGCGCCCTGCACCTGGATAGAT
>NZ_DATNPA010000693.1:0-4624 GCF_036703385.1 Allocoleopsis sp.
GATAGTGCGATCGCTGATTTGACTGTTAGGAGGCTGGTGAGCGATCGCTTGTTGAAAAAGTTTTGAGAAGGGTTATATACCCTATGTCTAGTTGAGAAATAATGCCTTCGTGAACAGCATTATAGCCTTCTCTCAACCCTCAACATGCGCCGATAAGACAGCCATCCCGCTGCAACCATGACAAGCGCAAACCCAAACAGAAACCAAAAATGTGACGAAATATCTGTATCTGATAAATTTTTGCCCCCCGCCCAAACACCAAGTAAGGCTTCATTCATGTGATAAATCGGGTTATATTTGGCAATTTCTAGCAATTTTTTGGGAAATAAGGATGTTGGTAGAAACGCTCCCCCTAAAATCAACAGAGGCACTCCGAACGCCGCCACTAAAGCATTGACATCCTCTGTCCGTCGTGCAAACTGTGTACCGAGAACAAATCCTACACCGACATAAGTAATAATACTGAGTAAGATAATCAAGACCCCCAGCAGAACAGAACCCTGAAACTCTGCTCCCAAAAAAGCCGATAAGGTATATACCAGCAATGCTTGACCCATACCAATGCAGCTGTGAGCGAAAAAAATACCTAAAAAATAGGAGGTTCCACTCAAAGGGGAGATAAATAAGCGCTTGAGCGTTTGTTGTTCTCGTTCTGCAACGACTGTTGCCACACTACCGCCCAGGCAACTGAAAAACAAGGCCGCACCCACTAAGGTAGAAGGGGCAGCACTTTCAAAGGCTTTAGCCGTTGTTAGTTTAGCTCGTTCTGCCAAAATATACCCGTTCAGTAAGAGGACAGAAATCGGGAAAATACTCCAAAAAATCAGGCTGCGGCGTCGTCGCCCTAATTCAATTAAAATTCGCTGGGCTACAGCCAGTGTTTCGCGCCAATATTTCATTCTGTCAGGATTCGCTTACGATCGCATGAGTCAATCATCCAATTCTCCTCTATCACCACCCCCCTCGATCCCCCCTAACAATGGGGATGACAACGGACTGAATTTTCCTTCAGTCTCTCGACGAACTGCCCTCAAGGTACTAGGGGTCGGTGCTGTAGGTAGCGTTCTGGGATACTCTCGTTTCTCGAAGCCTCAGCCTACAATTTTCCAGCAAGACACCCTGGATTTACCTCGACAACTCAGTCAACCCAAACGTGTCGTTGTCGTCGGCGCAGGACTCGCGGGGCTAGCTTGTGCTTATGAACTGAGCCAACGCGGTTTTAGCGTCACCCTTTTGGAGAAGTCGCCTCAACTGGGGGGTAAAATCGCCAGTTGGCCAATCCAAGTGGGCGAAGAAACCTTCATGATGGAACACGGGTTTCACGGCTTTTTCCCCCAATATTACAACCTCAACAGCCTGGTTGAAGAACTCAACATCCGCGATAATTTTGTCTCCTTAAAGTCTTATGCGGTTGTGTTTCGCGATGGCAAGTACCAGCCAGAAGTTTTCAAACCCAGCCGTTCGGCATTTCCCTGGAATGTTGTAGATTTAGCGATCGCATCGCCTAATTGGCTGCACTGGGGGATTAATCTCACCAAAGTGCAACACTGGAGTGTGTTCCGAGAAATCGGTGGGTTTCAGATTCCAGAAAGTTTTGATCGCCTTGATTCTATACCTGTGTCTCAATGGGTGCAGCAGGATTTCCCTCAAGGACTTTATGACTTGTACTTTTTACCCTTTGCCAAATCCAGCCTGAACGCCCCAGATGTCCTGAGTGTGGGAGAACTGATGCAGTTTTTCCACTTCTACTTTTTTGGCAATCCAGAGGGATTAGCCTTTAATGGCACACGTCAAGATATGGGTACCAGTTTAGTGCAACCCATTCGTCGAGCTATTGAGCAACGGGGCGGCAAGATTGTCACAGAAGCAACCGTCAGCCGGATTAACTGCCAGCATGAGCAGATTGAATCTCTTAGCTATCAGCAGGGAAGTATTGAGAGTGATGTTCCCTTTTGGGTGAAGCGTAGCGTGGGGAGTTCCGAGTCAGACATCGTAGGGGCGATGCATCCATCGCCCGAAAAGGAGTCGGAAGTGTTGGACTATTACGGCGCTGGAGATGAGGTTTTCGCCGTAGCACCGGGAAGGGATGAAGCCATTTCTCTCAGCTGCACTCACCAAGGCTGTACCGTACAGCACCAAGCGGATGGAAAGTTCCTTTGTCCTTGCCACGGCGCACTCTACGACGCCCAGGGACGAGTCCTTGCGGGGCCAGCTAAACGGAATTTACCTCGCTTCCAAATTGCTCAACGTCAAGATGAGCAAATTCAGTTAGTAGGGGCGCAAGGCATTGCGTCCTTACAGCCATCGGGAGAGACGATTCAAGCAGATTATTATATCTTTGCCACCGATGTACCTGGAGTTCAGCAGCTCTTGAAGCGGTGCGAAGGTCAAGTGAATCCACAGGTACAAAATCAAGTGGAGAAATTAAGCGTAGCAGACCCCTTTGCCGTTGCCCGTTTCTGGTTTGACCGCGACTTTGACTGGGAACACAGCAATTTTACTTCGTTATCGGGCTATCAACTCACCGATAGCATTACTCTGTATCATCGAATTCAAGACCAATTTATCGCTTGGCATGAGAAAACGGGCGGCAGTGTCGTAGAGTTACATGCTTACTGCTACAAAGAGAAACAATTCCCCAATCAACAAGCTTTGCTTACAACCTTTGAACAGGAACTTTATGAAATTGTCCCCCCTCTAAAAGAGGCGACGATGCTACACCGGGAACTGGTGAATCAGAAAAACTTCTCTGGCTATCCACCGGGAAGCTATGCCGAACGCCCCGAAACTTCCACCGAGATTCCCAATCTCATCTTTGCCGGGGATTGGGTGAAGATGCCATTTCCTTGTGGCTTGATGGAACGGGCGATTAGTAGTGGCTTACTGGCAGCGAATCAGATTTTACAGCGAGAAGGGTTAAAGAGGCGATCGCTTCTCTCGGTCAATCCAGAGGGTATTTTAAAAATCTAACTTCTGTGGTGGTTTGCTGTTGCGTCCACCCTATAGGATACGGGCACGCTCCCAGCAGTGCCCTACTGTAATAATCGTTGTTTGCAAGCTAACACTATGCAATCTCTCTCTCTAACCAACCAGCACCTTGATATTCGTCAGTTAGAAATAAACCCGAATCATTGGTATGTGATTGCCAAGAGCAGCGAGGTTACAACCCAACCTCTCAGTGTCACTCTGTGGAATCAGCCTATCGTCCTTTATCGAGATGATAGCGGTGAAGTCTATGCCCTAGAAGACCGTTGTCCCCATCGACAGGTTAAACTCAGTCATGGTCGCGTAATCGGCGATCGCATAGAATGCTCATATCATGGATGGCAATTTCAGTCAAGTGGTGAGTGTGCCGTCGTCCCCTATCTAGCCGCCAATCAGAAACTCCCCAACTGTAAAATTCGCTCCTATCCAGTCAAAGAACAAGATGGTTTTATCTGGCTGTTTCCTGGGGATGTAGAGAAGTTGCATTTAGAGCAAATACAGCCGATGGGTGTACCGGAGTGGGAACATCTCAACTACATTGCAACTGTCTCCATTATTGAATGCAAAGCCCATTTTTCTTATCTGATAGAAAACCTGATGGATATGTATCACGGGCATTTGCATCAAGACTGGCAGGCATGGACAGATGCAATGCTAGAAGATATCGAAGAAGATGCTAACCGCATAGATGCTCATTATCAGGTACAAAGCTATTACAGAATTGACAAAATCTGGTCGATTTCTCAGCTATTTTTTCCAGCTTTACGACGCCTCCATCCGGAACCTTTGCATGTGAGCTATGTTTATCCCCATTGGGTTTCTACACTCGGTAAAGATTTCAATATTTACTGTCTATTTTGCCCAATGAGTGAAACAGAAACTCGTGCTTATCTGATTCACTTCACTTCGTTAAATGCGTTCTGGCGTTTGCACAAGTTGCCCGTGTGGTTTCGTCGGTTTGTGAAAAATAGTTTATTTGGTTCGGCACAAAAGTTACTCGATGGATTGGTGCGTCAGGATGTGTTGATGATTGAGGAAGAACAACAGGCATATTTAAATCATCCTGAGCGGAAAAGTTATGAGTTGAATCGGGCGTTGGTGAGTGTGCAGCGGTTGATTACAAGTCAGGCTGAGCAGGGGTAGGAAGCTATTGAACCACAGACGTAGTAGCGTGACAAGGCTAAAATAGTACAATACAAATGGCTCAGAAACCGCCATTTACCTGATTTGCTGTTTATATCCTAATACAACGGCTGGCGTATTGTCTTAAGAATTGAGTAATCGCTTGACTCACTATTTCTGGAAACTCTGCAATTACCAATTACTCTTGTTCGCACTCGTCAACCGTGCAACTATAAAGCTTCATTTTTGCGATCAGAATTATTGTGGCGTTTGTCCCAGAAGGACTGCTCCCAATGGTTACCCTAGCTGTGGCAAGTGGTGTGAAGTGCTAGGTAACAACAAGGAATCCTCAATGTGCTGTCGCACCTCACGGCTCACATAACAATCACTATTCAGGCAATCCACCAACAACTTATTCGCATCGTAATACTGCTTCAGCAACTTCTTTTGCTCCTCGCTAAACTGCCAATCGTGACCCAGACTCCGATGCTCAATTAATATCGCTCTTAACCGCTTC
>NZ_DATNPA010000694.1:0-7366 GCF_036703385.1 Allocoleopsis sp.
TGGACACCCCAAGCTGAAGGCGACACCCTAACCTCAGATGATCTAATGGCTGAATATCCAGATCTGAAGCTCGTCTAAGTGTTGACGATATTGCAAAAATTGTCGGGGTAGGTACAAGACCTACCCTTCTTTAATTGGCGCAGATTTTGTTATAATGCTATACAAAATGCTTGATAAAGTTTAATATTATTTTTATTTTTTAGCCAGATACCTCATGATGTCTACCCTTCTCCTCAACGAGCGCTGAGGAGAAACAGGTAGCTCCCAGGGCATGGTTCTAAGAAGTATTGTGGTAGAGCTTCACAAGGGTCGATTGTATTGTATTTCCTCTCCGGGTGAAGGGACAGAATTTGTAATTGAAATTCCGCTCCAATAGTATCTGGTTGACGTTGTTTAGTTGGCTCAGGCTGTTGCTTATGCGAGAATGCGATCGCAGAACACAGGAGCATCGCGCAAGCTAATCTAATATGAATGTCACTGACTTAAGAAATCTCCTACCTCACCAACCAACTCTTGTGCAGGGGATCTGGGGGAGGCACTCCGTCCCCCAGTGGGGGGTTTGGGGGAATCCCCCCAATCTTGGTTTTTCCAAGAAACGATCACTTTTCGCTTAAGTTCAGTGCCATTCAATCTAATATTGTTCTCGAACTTGCCCATTGAGTCGTTCAGCTCGTAGAACTAATCAGCAGGGTTATGACTCAGATTCTCACTCGTCTTAAGACACTTAAGCCTAAGTTCGCGGATTATGGATATTTTAATTGTCGAGGATGAACCAGAAATTGCCAAGCTCATTCAGCTAGCTTTAGAAAGAGAGGGGTTTTCCTGCAACTGGTGTCCCGATGGGCTATCGGCTTTACAGGCATTTACTAAGCAACAGCCCGACGTCATCATTTTAGATTTGATGCTTCCAGGTCTGGATGGGCTGGAAGTATGTGCCAGAATTCGACAAAAGCCAGGTGCTAAAGACCCCTATATTTTGATGTTGACCGCTAAGGGTGAGGAAATTGACCGTGTGATTGGTCTCTCTACGGGTGCCGATGATTATATGGTCAAACCCTTTAGTCCTACAGAGTTGGTTGCCAGAGTCCGAGCACTATTAAGGCGCAGTCTGCGTCATGGTGGGCAGCATTTAGTCTACCAAACCCAGCATTTCGCGGTTGATGTAGATCAGCGCACGGCAACGCGACATATAGAGGCAGGCGGAGCAGAAGCGTTGGACTTAACCACTTTAGAATTTAATCTCTTGGCAACATTTATCAGTCAGCCCGGTCGAGTTTGGAACCGCACCCAGCTGATTGACAAACTTTGGGGCGATGACTTTTTTGGAGATGAACGGGTAGTCGATACCCATGTAGCGCGGTTGCGAAAGAAAATTGAGCCAGACCCAGCAAATCCTACCTTTGTAAAGACGGTTATTGGCGTCGGCTACAAGTTTGAAGACTCAACTACGACTTGAATCTTCCACACCATCTTGTTACCATCGGGTCGAAGTAAATGACGCACGGCATGACCAGTTTCTCGGAATTGCTCTGACACTGAGTGGTGTGGCGGTGTGATCGACCCTAAAGGAGACTTTATATTTCGCTTCTAATTATCCATAAATTGCCGACTAAAAAGTCAGCCAACCTATTTTTGATTGTTAATTAGAAATCACGACGAACAATTGACACAGGTTGTTCATTAGCTTGTCATAGCTGAGTGTTAATTTGAGGTGTCCAAGATTTAGGTTTGACTCATCCAGAATGAGCGAACATTTTCACTGGGATTCCGTCAGTCAATGAGTAAGGCTAGTTTGCGTAGGATGAAGTCCTTGCCTTTAGCGTCACGCCTTTTCTTCTCCCATCTCATGGTGATGATTGTGGGGGTGATGTCTCTTGTAATTATTGGCAAGCTGTCTTCTCCTCGCTTTTTTGTCTTACACCTGCGACAACTAGAAGGTCAGGGAGTCACTTTGCGTTATGCCCGTACCTATCTAATCGATGGGTTTGAAACGGCATGGAATCGTAGCACTTTCTGGTCAGTCATCGTGGGCACGACAGCAGCAGGTGGGCTCAGCTATTGGGTTTCCAGGCGGATTGTACAACCCCTAACTCAGATCGAGCAAATTACCCAAAAGTTTGCAGCAGGGCAACTGGATGAGCGACTGCCACCGAGTGAGATTCCTGAAATCAACCAACTGGCTCATAGTTTTAATCGTATGGCTGTCAGTTTGGAGGATGTGGAACACCGACGCCGAGATTTAGTGAGCGACCTCACCCATGAACTGCGAACTCCTTTAACCGTGCTGCGCGGCTATCTCGAAGAACTAGCAGAGGCTCGGATTGAACCGACCCCAGCGGTTTATCAGCGGTTAGCAAAAGAAACTAGACGGCTAGAACGCTTAATCAATGATTTGCAAGAACTTTCTAAGGCAGAGGCTGGATATCTACCCATTAAGGTTGAGCCTGCAAATTTGCGTCCCTTGTTAGAATCCCTGGTGGAAAAATTTGCTGACCAGTTGCTGGAAGATGGCCCGGAGTTACGCTTAGAGTGTCCCGTTCAACTACCGACTGTACTGGCTGATATTGACCGGGTGGAGCAAGTATTGGTTAACCTACTAGGCAACGCCCTGATTTATACGGAGTGGGGTTCAATTACCATCCGGGCTTGGGCGGAAACCGAAGGAGCAAAAGCTATAGCGCCTCGACTGTGGATTTCGGTGACTGACACGGGGATTGGAGTCGCGCCAGAAGATTTGCCTCATGTTTTTGAGCGCTTCTGGCGGGCAGAGAAGTCTCGAAATCAGCACACTGGCGGCACCGGAATTGGTCTAGCGATTTCTCAACGGTTGATTGAATTGCAAGGTGGTCAGATTGAAGTGGAAAGTGAACTGGGTGTTGGCAGTACGTTTCGGTTTTATCTGCCGTTGGCGTGACACCTGTTCCGTGAACAGTGAACAAGAAACATCTGTGAGTATAAGGCTCTCAGCAATCGCTCTCTTCCAAAGATTGCATAATTTGTTTATTTAGTCAATATTTAATTAATTAAATATTGTAAATATTTGATTTTATCAATTACTCACAAATATGTAAATATTTGTAAATAAATCTCACGAAATTCCTATCGAATTGTGTCAGATGAAGGCTCAAACCACCATCAGGTAAGCATTTTTTGATACAAACACTAATGTTGCCTATACAAAAACTGAGCCATGAAGAGTGAGTCCTTACTCAACTGATCGCTCACTCCTCAGCACTCATCCGATGAGAAGAGAACGCGCATCATAAGGAGCCAAAGTAGCATGTTCACACACGTCAAGTCCACCATTCGACACATTACCCCAAATGCCTTGAATGGGCGTCATTTGCTTAAGGTGGTCTATGTCGTGCTAGAGCCACAGTATCAGAGTGCATTATCAGCCGCTGTTCAATCCATCAATCAAAACAATCCCAACTTAGCGGTTGAAATTAGTGGCTATTTAATCGAGGAACTTCGGGACGCAGGAAACTATGAGGATTTTAAGCGGGATGTGGCCCAAGCTAACATCTTCATTGCTTCACTAATCTTCATTGAAGACCTCGCTGATAAAGTGGTGGCGGCAGTAGAACCACACCGCGATCGCATGGAGGCGGCCATTGTCTTCCCCTCTATGCCTCAAGTCATGCGCCTGAATAAGTTGGGTAGCTTTTCGATGGCGCAACTGGGCCAATCAAAGAGTGCGATCGCGCAATTTATGCGAAAGCGCAAGGAGAAATCCGGTTCTTCCTTCCAAGACGGGATGCTGAAACTACTGCAAACCCTCCCCAAAGTCCTGAAGTACCTACCGATGGACAAAGCACAGGACGCCCGGAACTTCATGCTTAGCTTCCAATATTGGCTGGGTGGTTCATCGGATAACCTAGAGAACTTCCTGCTGATGTTGGCAGATAAGTATGTATTGAAAGGGCGTCAACTGAGCTTCAATGAGCCAGTAGTTTACCCCGATATGGGCATTTGGCACCCCTTAGCTCCGACCATGTTTGAGGATGTCAAGGAGTACCTGAACTGGTACAGTAGCCGCAAGGATGTCTCTGCCGACTTAAAAGACCCCCTAGCACCTTCCATCGGTTTAGTGTTGCAACGTACCCACCTGGTTACAGGCGATGATGCTCACTATGTGGCAATCGTGCAGGAATTTGAAGCAATGGGTGCTCGTGTGATTCCCGTATTTGCCGGGGGTTTAGATTTCTCGAAACCCGTGGATGCATTCTTCTATGAATCAACCGCGAAGACACCGACAGCCTTGGTGGACGGTGTTGTATCGCTCACAGGTTTTGCTTTGGTGGGTGGCCCCGCACGGCAAGACCATCCTAAAGCGATTGAATCATTAAAACGGTTGAATCGCCCCTACATGGTAGCCCTCCCCTTAGTATTCCAAACCACAGAGGAGTGGGAAGGTAGTGATTTAGGCTTGCACCCAATTCAAGTGGCATTGCAGATTGCGATTCCTGAATTGGATGGCGCGATTGAACCGATTATTTTATCCGGTAGAGATGGGACAACCGGAAAAGCGATCGCACTCCAAGACCGCATCGAAGCGATCGCCCAGCGTGCCTTAAAGTGGGCTAACCTACGCCGCAAACCCAAACTCGATAAGAAAGTTGCTATCACTGTTTTTAGCTTCCCGCCCGATAAGGGGAATGTGGGAACAGCCGCTTATTTGGATGTGTTTGGTTCCATCTATAAACTGATGGAAGCCCTGAACAACAATGGCTACGATGTTCAAGGTTTGCCAGAATCATCCGAGGCGTTAATGCAAGAGGTGATCCACGACGCCCAAGCGCAGTACGCCACTCCCGAACTGAATATTGCCTACAAGATGTCAGTACCGGAGTATGAAGAACTCACTCCTTATTCAACACGGTTGGAAGAAAATTGGGGGCCACCTCCGGGAAATTTAAATAGTGATGGACAAAATCTGCTGGTTTACGGCAAACAATTTGGTAATGTGTTCATCGGGGTTCAACCCACCTTTGGTTACGAAGGTGACCCGATGCGGTTGTTGTTCTCCCGTTCTGCCAGCCCTCACCACGGCTTTGCCGCATACTATACCTATTTAGAAAAAATCTGGAAAGCCGACGCCGTACTACACTTCGGGACTCACGGTTCGCTGGAATTCATGCCCGGTAAACAGATGGGGATGTCAGGGGAGTGTTACCCGGATAACTTGATTGGTTCTACCCCCAATCTCTACTACTACGCCGCGAATAACCCCAGCGAGGCAACCATTGCCAAGCGCCGTAGCTATGCCGCCACGATTTCCTACCTGACGCCACCGGCTGAGAATGCAGGATTGTATAAGGGGTTGAAGGAACTGAGTGAATTAATTGCGTCTTACCAAACCCTGAAAGATACTGGGCGTGGTATCCCGATTGTCAACACCATCATGGACAAGTGCCGCTTGGTGAATCTGGATAAGGATATCGACTTAGTCGAAGACGCCAGTGGGCTGACCGCAGAGGAACGGGATACGGTGGTTGGCTTGGTGTATAAAAAGCTGATGGAGATTGAATCGCGGTTGCTGCCCTGTGGGTTGCATGTGATTGGCAAACCACCAACAGCAGAAGAAGCGATCGCAACTTTGGTCAATATTGCTAGCCTCGATCGTCCCGAAGATGAAATACTGAGCTTACCTCGGATTATCGCCAATAGCATCGGGCGGGATATTGATGAAATTTACACCAATAACGACAAAGGCGTCTTAACGGATGTCCAATTGCTGCAAGAGATAACTTTGACAACTCGTGAAGCTGTCTCCGCTTTGGTGAAAGCGCAAGCCGATGCCGATGGTCGGGTATCTAAAGTCTCCAAGCTCAATTTCTTCAACATGGGCAAAAAAGAGCCTTGGATTGAAGCGATGCATCAATTAGGTTACACCAAGGTTGACGACCAAGCGCTCAAACCCCTGTTTGAGTACCTAGAATTCTGCCTCCAGCAAATCGTTGCCGATAACGAACTAGGTGCAATGCTGAAAGCCCTAGAAGGCGAGTACGTCCTCCCCGGCCCCGGTGGCGACCCCATCCGCAACCCCGATGTATTGCCCACTGGTAAGAACATCCACGCCCTCGACCCCCAATCCATCCCCACAACGGCGGCGGTTAAATCAGCCAAAATTGTGGTAGATCGCCTGCTGGAACGTCAACGCTGTGAAAATGGCGGGAAGTGGCCTGAAACGATTGCTTGTGTCCTCTGGGGTACGGATAATATCAAGACTTACGGGGAATCTTTAGCACAAATCATGTGGATGGTGGGGGTTAAACCTGTACCCGATGCCTTAGGTCGCGTGAACAAGTTAGAATTGCTTCCCCTAGAGGAGTTGGGGCGTCCTCGGATTGATGTTGTGATCAACTGTTCCGGCGTCTTCCGCGACTTGTTCATCAACCAAATGAACCTCCTCGACCAAGCCGTAAAAATGGCAGCAGAGGCGAATGAACCTTTAGAAATGAACTTTGTCCGCAAACACGCGATGCAACAGGCAGAGGAAATGGGGATTAATCTGCGGCAAGCGGCAACTCGCGTCTTCTCCAATGCTTCGGGTTCCTACTCCTCGAATATCAACCTGGCAGTAGAAAACAGTACTTGGGAAAGCGAATCTGAGTTGCAGGATATGTATCTGGCACGGAAATCCTTTGCTTTCACCTCCGATAACCCAGGCACAATGGAACAAAATCGGCAGATTTTTGAGACAGCCCTGAAAACCGCCGATGCTACGTTCCAAAATCTCGATTCTGCCGAGATTAGCCTGACAGATGTCAGCCACTACTTCGATTCTGACCCCACCAAGGTTGTCGCCAGTCTGCGAGGGGATGGCAAGACGCCAGCCTCGTACATTGCTGATACCACAACAGCAAATGCCCAAATCCGCACTCTTTCGGAAACCGTGCGTCTGGATGCGCGGACGAAGCTACTCAATCCCAAGTGGTACGAGGGAATGCTAAGTCACGGGTATGAGGGTGTGCGGGAACTCTCGAAGCGGTTGGTGAATACGATGGGTTGGTCGGCAACGGCTGGTGCTGTCGATAACTGGATTTACGAGGATACGAATACTACGTTTATCCAGGATGAAGAGATGCGTAAGCGGCTGATGAACCTGAATCCTCATTCCTTCCGCAAGGTTGTATCGACGTTGCTGGAAGTGAATGGTCGCGGTTATTGGGAGACGAGTGAGAGTAATTTACAGATGTTGCGCGAGTTGTATCAGGAGGTTGAAGACCGGATTGAAGGAATAGAATAGTCGTAATCTATCAAAGATTCAGATTCCCGACTTCTTAGAGAAGTCGGGAATCTCGCCTTTACGAATCATTGAAAATCTAAAATAAAAATCGCTATGACTGCCCTAACCGTCAAC
>NZ_DATNPA010000695.1:0-5287 GCF_036703385.1 Allocoleopsis sp.
CGAACACCTCTTAGAACAGGCAACAGCAGCAGAGTGGTCTACGATTGAGGAACGCATTCGGGCTGAAATTAGCCGTTGTAGTAGCTGGAAGCGACAAGCCTTGGTGGGTATTCTAGCCGCACGATGTGACTTGACTGGACAGAACGAGGAAGGGAACGCCCTGATTCATGAATTAGGCACCCCAGAACAACGGGCTTTTGTACTGTTGAAGGAAGGTAAGCTGGATGAAGCGGTAGCGATCGCTCAACAGCATTTTACTCATCTGCCTGGACTGATGATCGACTTCGCCGACGCTTTACTCCAAGCCAAAGCCCCTGAACAAGCTTTACCTTTGATTTCGCAGCAGGAGCAAACCAAGAACTCTCATTGGGGTTATCAGGAGTGGCTGGTCAAATATCATCGAGAATACGGAGATTCTCAAACAGCCTTAGAGTGGCAAAAACGGGTCTTTTTGGCTTCTTCATCTCTAGAAAAGTATAAGAGCTTAAAAGACTTGGCTCAGCGAGTCGGGAATTGGGAGCAATTGCAATCAGATGTTTTGGAAACGTTGGAGAGCAACAATCAGATTGCCGTATTAATCGAGATTGCTCTGCATGAAAAAAACCTAGAACGAGCCTTAGAATTATTACCCAAACTAAGTGCTTGGAGTCGAGCCAACTACATCCTGAATGTAGCAAAAGCAGCAGAAAAGACAAAGCCAAAAACTGCGATCGCTCTCTATCAACAGATAGTGGAGCAATACATCGATCAACGAGGTCGTAGTGCCTACCAAGTCGCGGCTCAACACCTAAAGCAGATCAAGGCTTTATACGAATCGCTCAACACTCAGTCTGACTGGGTTGTTTACATCCAGCAGATACGTTCCAAATACCCTACCCTACGAGCGCTACAGGATGAACTCAATAAAGCCAAACTTTAGTCACCGCTAGAGCACCGATCCAGCAATCATTTCCCAAGCCGTTAATTCTACTTTATTTTTCGGCAAAGTTGGGCTTAACGCATGTTGCTGTTGGTTGCTACTTCAATCCCGCTCTCAAGCAGTCTCATGATGACGGTTAGCAGTTGCATGGGTTCAATTGGTTTAGGGATATGCATTTGAAACCCAGCCGCCAATGCCTGGAGTCGATCGCCTTCTCTGGCGTAAGCCGTCAACGCAGCAGCAGGAATTTGTCCACCCTGATGAGGCGGCAGCGCTCGGATACGGCGAATTAACATGAACCCATCTTCTTCAGGCATTCCCACATCACTCAGCAATACATCAGGGTTGTGCGTTTGTAACAATTGCCAAGCTTCTGCGGCGGACGCAGCCGTGATGACCTTTGCACCATATTGCTCTAAAGCGACTTGCAAAAACTCCCTTGTGTCCTCTTCATCATCAACGACCAACACATTGATATTGGACAAGGCTAGCAATGTGTCTGTGATCGTTTGACGATGCAATCCTGGATAATTGGCTGAATGTTCCTGTAGAGCAGCAGATAAAAGAGGGAATTCAACGGTGAAGGTTGTCCCCTGCCCGTCCCCAGCACTGTCAACGCCAATGCTGCCTCCATGCAGCTCTACTAAATTTCGCACGATCGCCAACCCTAATCCCAATCCCCCTTGAGTGCGGGTGCTTGTTGCGTCTTCCTGTCGGAATCGCTCAAAGACGTAAGGCAAAAAGTCGGGAGAAATTCCTTTACCAGAGTCTATCACTTGAATTTGAGCCATTTGATTGACGGATTGAACGTACACATCAATCTGTCCTCCAGTCGGGGTGAATTTGACTGCATTGGAGAGTAAATTCCAGACAATCTGCTGCAATCGCTCCGGGTCACCGGAAACAAAATCTGCATCGAGAGCCGAATAAAATGAGAGGGCAATGGATTTGGCTGTGGCAGCAGGACGAATGGTATCCATTGCGGCCTGAACACAAGGAATCAGATTGGTTGGGTGTAACTCTAGTCGAATCTTGCCGCGAATGATGCGCGAGATGTCGAGCAGATCCTCAATGAGCTGAGTTTGAGCTTGGGCATTTCTCTCAATGGCAGCCAGAGCTTGTTCTGTTCTCTGTGGCTCAAAGGTACGAGTGCGAAGTAGCCGCGACCAGCCCAAAATCGCATTGAGAGGCGATCGCAACTCATGGGATACCACTGCCAAAAACTCGTCTTTCATACGACTGGCACGTTCCAATGCCATACGGGCTGCCCGTTCTCGTTCGAGTGCCTGCGCCCGTTCTTCAATTACTAATTTCTGGTCGTGAATGTCTGTCGAAGAACCAAACCATTTTACAACCTGACCATTCGGGTCATAAAGCGGCAACGCTTGGGATAAGTGCCAGCGATATTCCCCATCCTTCGCTCGACGCAGACGATGCTCTGTCGTAAACATCGTGCCCGTTTCCAACGCCGCATCAAACGCTTTGACGGTATTGGACAAATCGTCTGGATGCATAATCTGATGCACCCCTTGCCTATGCGCTTGTTCCAGAGACAATCCGGTATAGTTATACCATCGCTGATTGCTGTATTCGTGATACCCATCTGAGCGAACCACCCAGAAGAGTTGCGGCATCGTATCTGCTAAGGTGCGGAACATGAATTCACTTTCTTGCAGAGCCGCTTCAGTTTGTTTACGTTCGCTGATATCAAACAGCATCCCCAACATTCGCGTGGGCTTCCCGTTGCTGTCGTAATGAAAGCGACCGTAGGACGATACCCAGTGGATGCTGCTATCCGTCCAGACAGCGCGGTAATCACAGGCATAGTCTCGCTTTTCTTCCATTGCCTGTCGGAGACTGGCTTGAACAACCGGTAAATCGTCTGGATGCACGCGATCGCACCATTCCTGATAGGTTCGTTTGGGATTTCCCGGCTCGTAACCAAAAATCATTTCATGATACGGAGTCCAAACCACTTCATTCGTTTCTAAATCCCAATCCCAGGAACCAATACGGGCGGCATCAAGGGCTAATTCCAGCCGAGCCTGACTTTCCTGCAAGGCGGCTTCTGCCTGTTTGCGGGATGTGATGTCAATAAAGGCACCTATTACGCCTCGAATTTCACCAGACTCATATCGAACCGGAACGGCCTTGCCATATAGGGAACACACCTCGCCATCTTCAAACACAAACTCAAATTCCCCTGAGGCAGATTGCCCAGTACGACCGGCCTGTTGCATAGGCAAGTCTTCTAATGCAATATCCTGACTGTTCTGTTGAATTTTAAACTGGAAGGGATATTCGCCATTTGCAGGAGTTGCAGTCATGACAGAATCAGGCAATCGCCGCATCATTTCGTAAGCGGCTCGATTAGGAGTGACGTGATGACATTGTGGGTCATGAGCGATCCAAACTCCCGCAGGAACCGCTTCCATAAAGGCTTCTAGTTCTGAAGCTCTGGCTCGTGCGATCGCCTCACTTTGCTTAAGCGCTGTTTCTGTTCGTTTACGTTCCGTGACATCGACTCCAATCCCCCAAGTTGCCCAACCCGGAACGGGGCATTCTGCCGCAATATTAGACCAAGCGATCGTCCGAACGCTGCCATCCTTACAGGTTAGCTCCCACTCCCAGTTACGATAGTCATCTCCCCGTTGATTCCATTGGTCGATTTGCTGCTGGCAATACGGGGCATTGGGATAAAGTTGTTCCATGATGCCGTTATTGCCAATCACCTCTTCTGCGGTGTATCCCGTCACACGCTCGCATTCTTGATTCCAGGCAATGATATTGCCCGTGGCATCAAAGGCATCAAGCATCACTGGCATATTTTCCAGAATGGAACGCAGGCGAGCTTCGCTGTGGCGTAGTTCCTCCTCTATTTGATGACGAACTGTTACATCCCGCCAGGTAGCCACAAAGCCATCGCCCAATTTGGCTGCTCGAATGTCAAAGGCTCGAACCAAGCGGTTTTGCCCGTACTGGTCTTCATAAAATAAGGCATCTTTAATCAACGGTTGTCCGGTTTCGACAACCTGACAGTACTCGTCAAATAATCCGCTGTCTCGATGAGCCGATAAAAGTTCGCACAACCCTTTACCGAGTTGCTCCTCAGGACTCATTTGATTGTTCAAGCAGGCCGCCTGATTCACAAACTCCACCCGAAAATCCAGAATTGTTCCCTGCTCATCTCGAATGGCTCGGTAGATTCCGAAGCAGTCCAGCATCGTCTCAATCGAGGTGCGAAACCGTTCCTCACTGTCTTGCAACTGTTGATTGGTATCTGAGAGCAAATGGTTGAGAGAATCCACCTTTTCTCTCAAGGTATCGGGTAGCGCTTCATCGGGAATTGGGCGGAAATAGGCGATCGCGGCTACCACCCCCTCTCTCACTGCAAGAGTTCCCAACCCAATACTCAGGACAGCCAGAATGAGTACCTCAGGTGAAAAACATTCAGAGGAGACCCAACGAGATAGATAGGCGAGTCCTGCAAGACAACCCAAAAAGCAGAGAAAGCTTGTCAGCCTGGTGAAACGAGGATTTTGGGGCATAGGATGTCGGCGTCCGGCAAGATAGGGAAAACCCTTGAAGAGAAAGAACAAGATACGGAAAACCCTTGAAGAGAAAGAATTTGAATAGAGGATAACATACCCCTTTAGGTAGGATTAGACGCCTATCTGAAGAGCGAAATTGAGTGTCTTCACAACTTACTCTAGAGGCTAAGTGGAATGTCACTGACTTAAGGGGAATGGCACTGACTTAAGCAAAAAGTAGTCGTTCTTTGGACAAAACCCAGATTGGGGGGTGTCCCCCCAAACCCCCCTCTGGGGGACGGAGTGCCTACCTAGAGACCCCCTGCACAAGGGTTGGTTGGTGAGGTAGGAGAGTGCTTAAGTCAGTGCCATTCAGGCTAAGTGTGAAGCGAGTGTAGCGATCGCCTGCTCAGATTTCATCAATACTTCATAAATAGGGGGTTACACCCCTCGTGCCTAAGCGTAATAATAAGGTTAATAGATGCACCCTGATAATCGAGAGAGCCGCAAAATGTGACTCTCTTCTTTATTTTTCGGGCAACGCTTCAAGCACTGTTCTTCGCACTCTCGTCGTGCCTGTAACCGAATCGCCCTTGGGAGCATCTCAGGGAGAGCAAGATTCAAAGTCCCTCTCCCACGGGGAGAGGGATTTAGGGTGAGGGCTTCCCATTGGTGACATGCTCCCTCGCCATTTCCTGCCGCACTGATTGGTGCATTGATAAAAGCTTAATTTATGATAAGTAATATTAAGAAATAAAACAAAAGATAATATGCCAAGTAATCAAGGCAACACCAGAAAATTGCGGGTTGTTGTCATCGGCGCTGGAATTGGGGGACT
>NZ_DATNPA010000696.1:0-10299 GCF_036703385.1 Allocoleopsis sp.
GGCACTAAGTGCTTAAAGTTGATTCGACACTGTTCATCAATTAAATTACCAATTGCAGCCGATGGTGTCTGAGTTAGCAAACAGATGAGTGTCACGCCTAAACTATATAAGTCAGATGCTTCGGTGAGCTGGCGATTAAACATCTGTTCGGGTGGCATAAAACCTAAGGTGCCTTTCACTGCACTGCTAGCGGCTACATCTGCACCACCTTGACGTGCTAACCCAAAATCGACTAAATAAACCTTGAGGGGTTGGGAACGTTCCACCAAAATATTTTCTGGTTTAATATCCCGATGAATGATAGGTGGATTTTGTTGTTGTAAGTAGACTAAAACTTCTAAAACAGCTACAGCAATTTGCTTGATTTCTTCAGGCGTGAACGGTTTCTGCTGCGCTAAAGAAGGGGCTTTCTTATATTCTTGGACTAAGCAAAATCCATCAGAGCTTTCAAAGGAATCAAGGTATTTGGGAATACTGGGGAAATCGAGTTGTTGTAAGAGTACGATTTCTCGCTCATGAGCGTCGTAGCCTGACCAACTCGCGCCAGCTTTAGCAAACTGAAACTGCTTAATCACTACAGGTTGCTGAGTCTCTGTGCTGATTGCTCGGTAAGTTACTCGCCCTCCGGTTTTGTTATGTCCTAGCTCTTGCTGAATTTGATAGCCGAGTTCGGAAAATACAGGATAGTTGCTGTTAGGGTTGTGATGTAAGGAATGATTAGGGTTTTGGTTGATACTATCCATATCGTCATCCTATTGGATTTGTGAACGATAACAAACCACGGAGGCACAGAGAACACGGAGAATAGAAGGGAAGAGAGAATTTAGATATCGTTTAGAATGTCTATAATTCGGTTCGTATGCACCCGAATAAGTCTCAAGTTTTCCCCATTTTTCTTACTTCTTAACGACTCCCTCATTTTCAATGGCTGTATAGGCATCATTGGGAGCTAGTCCTAACCAGGGGTCGGAACTGGGTGTGAGGAAGAGTTGGCTATAAACTAGTTCATTGAGGTTTTCAACATTGTTGAATGGGGAATTCAGTAACCATTCATAGATTTGAGGCTGGAGTAGGTATTCGTTGCGAACCGTATCCAGAGCCATTAATGATTCAAATTTGCGGATGACGGGCTGGAGGGGGTCATTTTCTGAACCCGATAGACTAAAAACTTTGGGGTTTTTACTCCGCATTAGGGTTTGGCTGTTGCTGTCGAGGTGTGCATCTTGCGCGTGGAGTTCGGCAATCGATGCCCAAGCTTTTTGATCGGTTGCTGTTGTTAGGGCTTGTTGATTGCGGGATATTGAAGAAAGAATTGGCCTCTCCACTGCCATTTTAGACAATGCCCTTGGAGCGGCTTCTTCCGCTGTAGGCTGATTGCCGCGAATATTAGCGAGTCCGGTGGGGGGTGATATTCCCAATTTTGTTAAGTCGCCTTTCCAGTTGGATTGAATGGCGGCAATGCGATCGCGGTAATATTGACGCAAGAGGTTATCCTGTTGTGAACCCGTCAGTTTACTAGACTCCTTAACGACTTTCTCCGCCTGTGCTAGACGACGGACAAACGCTTGCGGGCCGTACAATCCAGGGAGAGCGTCGATGGGTCGCCCTTCGGCATTTAAGATGTAATGAATGCTATTTCCTGTAAGGGTACGTTCTAGCTGGCGACCATCTCCAAAGTCAATCGTTACTTTTGGTGCAGGGCGGACGGACTGCCAGTGTAAGATAAAGCGATCGCGCAGTAGTTTGGAAACTTCTGCATTGGGATACAGGGAAACTCGGAAAAACCGACTATTCGCACAACTGAGGTCTTCATCTAATCGACCCAACAATCGCAAGGAGAGAATCGGTTTACCACTGGCTTTTGCCGCTGCTTTCGCCTGTTCCAAATCGGTATACCAATACAAGCGAGAAGCATAACAGTCTCGCTGCTGGCAAAGTTGGTCTAATGCGGCTCTTAGTTGAGGATTGGTTGTGGAGGATAGTTGCTTACCATAAGTTTCGAGGAACGCTTGGAGTCCGGTTGAACCTTGGGCGCGTAGCTGGATAATTGCCTCTTTTGATACTGAGGGCGTTTCCGATACCGCACGACGGACAAGTGTTTCTGAAGGAGTTTGAGCGAAAACCGAGCCGTTCAAGCTAAGACTGAGGGTAGCCATTGCCGTCATCGGAAGTAAAAGTTTGAGTAGCATGAACAATCTCCTGTTTTTATATATTTCTTTGTTGTTTTGTAACTAATCTCTTTCTTACTCCCCCCTTTTTAAGGGGGGTGGGGGGATCTAAATGTAGTTCCTCAAAAGAGAAATGATAAGTTTTCATTTATTCCGTTGCAGTTATTGACCTAGAGCGTGTAACCAAACGGATAAACTCAGCTCGATAACCGTCCAAATCATCTCCCTGCGACTGATTAGCCAGCTTCAAAATATCATCAAAATTGGCTTTGCCTTTGTATTGAGAACCTCGCAACACCATGCCAAACTCGGCAACAGCAGCAGAAAACTTAAAGTTGGTTGAGGCATCTTCTAGTTTCATCCCTCGGTCAACCACTGGAGAAGTGAGCAATTGAGAATTATTCTGATTCGGTGCTTTATAGCGTAATTTTACCTGCATTAATTCGTTACTTCCAGATGCTGCGTTTTGAACAGTTTTTTGATATTTCAAGGAGTCAACATCGGATACCTTCACATCACTCTTAACCCCAATCGGAATAATTTCATAGAGTGCTGTTACTGAATGCCCTGCCCCTAACTCCCCTGCATCTTTTTTATCATTTTTGAAATCTTCGTTCCGCAGCATCCGATTCTCGTAACCTATCAGACGGTAGGCTTGAACTTTGCTTGGATTGAATTCTACTTGAAGTTTTACGTCTTTGGCGATCGTCAATAGGGTTCCCCCTATTTCTTTGACCAGAACTTTTTTCGCCTCTAGCATGTTGTCGAGGTAAGCATAGTTGCCGTTACCTTTATTCGCAAGTTTCTCCATCTTGGAATCTTGGAGATTTCCCATCCCAACACCCAGAACGGTTAAAAACACGCCTTCCTCGCGTTTCTGTTCGATCAGGCTTACCAGTTCAGAATCGCTGGATGTCCCAACGTTGAAATCCCCATCGGTGGCTAGAATGATGCGGTTGTTTCCTGATTGAATGAAATTTTCTTTAGCTAACTTATAAGCGAGTTGAATTCCTTCTCCCCCGGCAGTAGAACCGCCTGCCTGTAGCTTTTCAATAGCATCGAATATCTTGTCTTTTTGGTTACCTGGGGTTGGGGGTAAAACCACACCGGCGGCTCCAGCATACACAACAAGGCTGACTTTATCATTCGGTCTTAATTCGTTAACTAGCAGCCGGAAAGCTGATTTCAGCAAGGGGAGTTTGTTTGGCTCCTCCATAGAACCGGAAACATCCAACAAAAACACCAGATTACTAGGGGGTAAATTCTCCGTAGAAATCTTTTTTCCTTGCAAACCAATGTGAACTAATCGATGGTCGGGATTCCAGGGAGCCTGTGAGATTTCTGTACTGACGGAGAAGGGTCGATCGCCTTCTGGCTGGGGATATTCGTAGGGGAAGTAGTTAATCAGTTCTTCGATACGCACAGCATCTTTAGGGGGTAGCTTACCCTCATTGATAAAGCGCCGGACGTTGCTGTAGGAGGCAGCATCGACATCGATGGAAAAGGTAGAGAGGGGATTGTTGCTAACTCTCAGAAATGGATTTTCATCAATGCGATCGTATGCCTCACGGTTGGATGGCTCTGGAACTTCGCTCTTTTGAGAGGAGTCTTGAGTTATCGTGGGCGATCGCGCAATAGGTGCTGAGGCCGGTTTAGCTAATTGTTTAGCAGCTGGTGTAACAGCACGTAACTGCTGTTGCGATGGTGCCATTTCCTGTTGTGGAGGTGCATTCCCGGATTGGGAAGAGTTGCAAGCAACAGTGAGTTGTCCTAGTACAGTGGTTGTTGCTAGAAGGGCGATCGCTCTATATATTGTGTTGTACTTCATAGTTCCCCATCAGCCTGAGTAGGAGTTTGTTGAATCGAAACGTGAGGGTAGAGCTAAAGGTTTCGGGCTGTGATTCCCTAGTGTTACTCACTGTGCCTGTTTAGACTGCTTGGTTGTCAAAACTGTAACGTAGTCATCAGTGGCGAGCATTTACGCCAAAGTAAGTTGTCGCAAGCGCCAAGGGTGACTCGGTACCTTACTTGTACTTATCTCTCGTCACCTCTGTTCTTATGCAGTCAAGTCTCTTGATTTCTGGAGTAAGCTGTTGTGCAAATTTGGGAGTTAGGATTCAGCCTTTTTCTTGTGGGATGGGCATCCTGCCCGTCCAAGCTATGCAATGTTGTATGCCGATGAGCTGAGTGCGTCTTGAAATCGCTGCTCTAGGCCACTTTGTAACTCCTATATCGTTGTTGTAGGCTTTTTCCAGGTAGAGTCCGAAACCTGAAGGCACCCATGAAAACAACTGACTACTTCCAAAGAATGTCTCAGTACAATGCTTGGATGAACGAGCGACTTTTTGACGTATGTAGCAAAATTCCCGATGCCGTCCGCAAAGAAGATCGGGGGGCTTTCTTTGGCTCAATTCACGGCACTCTCAACCACATTCTGTTAGCGGATAAGCTCTGGTTGGGGCGCTTCAAGGATCAGCCTGTTGAGTATACTTCCCTAACTCAGGAACTGTTTGCCGAGTTTGAACCCTTGCGTCAAGAACGTCAAAAAACCGACCAAGAAATTAGTGCCTGGGTCGATTCCCTGACTGAAGAGCAGTTAGCTCAACCCTTAAAGTTTACCAGTGTGGTCAAGCGTCGAGAGTTTGTTTATCCTCTGTGGCACGCCGCAACACACTTTTTTAATCACCAAACCCACCATCGAGGTCAAGTCACCACTTTATTGAGCCAGTGCGGTTACGATCCTGGAGTAACGGATTTGTTAGCGTTACCGGGGACTGAAATCGAAGCTTAAAGAACTAGCTTATGATTTACTGCTTGCAGGGCGATCGCTAAAACATTTAGACCAGCAGCCGCTACTTTTGATTAAATGGAGAAATTAGAAGAAGCAGATTTTGAGAGAAACTGAGAGCGATCGCGTTTCTTATCTTTCTCAGTGTTTGACAAAACAGGGATGAGCCAACGGGTTCAAGCGGGATGATAGTAAAAAGCCACTCCCAGAATCAGGTAAGTTGCCAACAAAAGAGTTCCATCCAACCAGTTTGACCGTCCGCCAAAGCAGATGATATTGGTAACCATGACAGCGATCGCTAAAGCAATCACTTCAAAGGTATTGAAGTTGAGGTCAATCGGTTGACCCATCGCTTGACCCACAAAAATTAGCACGGGAGCAACGAATAGAGCCACCAGTAGACTATCACCCGTTGCTGTGGAAACGGTTAAATCCATTTGATTTTTCAGCGCCAACCTCACGACGATGACGTACCCTGCCACATCACTAATCAACGGCAGCAAAATCACACCGGTAAACAAGGGAGTCAGTCCAAAACGCTGGGTTTGAGACTCGATGACACCGACAAACATTTCGGATTCAAAAGCAACCGCAATCGTAGAAGCCAACAGGACACCAATCCACAGCCATAATTTAGAGCGATTCTTATTGTGGGATGATTCTGATTCGGGAAAAGTGGCAACCTCATCCATCTCTTCATCGGATAATCCGACATCATAGAGATAACTGTGAGTTTTAAGGGAAAACAGCAGCGTCAAGCCATAGACCACAATCAGTATCCCCGAAACCACGAGGGAGAGATTGCGAATCGCCGTAGCATCAACAATATTGGAAGTATCAATCACCATCGTCGGCAGTGCGATCGCGATCGCTGCCAGTGTCATGGATGAACCATTCACCTTTGCCAAAATAGGCTTAAACACTTGCTCTTTGTAACGCAAACCCCCGGCAAGCATCGCTAAACCTAACAACAGAAGCAGCGCACTAAGGATACTGCCTGTGATACTCGCTTCGACAATATCCACCAGTCCTTGACGCAGCGCCATTAGAGCAATAATCAGTGCCGTTGCGTTGCCAAACAGCGCATTAACCAAGCCTCCCACCGACGGCCCCGTAACCACCGCCACCTTTTCGGTTGCCGTGGACAGCCAAATCGACAAAGGAATGATAGCGAGTGTGGAGGTCAAAAAAACAGCTTCTTCACCCCAACTCAATACATCAGCCGCGATCGAAATGGGTACAAAGAGCAAAAGGACGAGTGGAATAAGATTTTTGAGTGCCATAGCCTTCTGCAAGAATAGACTTACCTTACCTTGACTATGGGTTCGTAAGCTATCCATTCGTTGAGTTCAGCAGTATCAATTATCGGCTTCACATTTTGCTGATTTAGTCAAGTATCTATACAAATGATTTGGGAGCCACTGACACCAACATCCAACTCTATAACCTGCTTTATTTCTGAATTGTCTCTTGTTCTATACTCTGCGAACTCTCTGACTTTGTGGTTTATACAAAAAAAGGACTAAGCTAATCGCTATAAAAGATTGCATAACTCGGACGGGCAGGATGCCCATCCCACAAGAAAAAGGCTGACACCTAACTGCTTAATTCAACTCACAACAGCTTACCCTTTCTCTTATTATTTAATTTTCCAAACTATTTTATTCCTAACCAATCTTTAATTTCTTGAACCAGCCATTCGCGTTCTAGTTCAGCCAGAGGTGGAGCAATCGCACCAAATTTGTATTCTTGCACACCCGCTTGGAGAACAACGCTAGCCAGGGGATTACCATTAATGGTTATCGATTCATCACTCTTGCAAACACGGTGAATTGCTGACGTTTTTCCCTGAACTTGTCGATAGCATAGACCCAATAATTTCCACTTTACTATAAAATAATTGCGGTAAAATCGGATATTAATTTCTCCGAAAGCTGGCAATAGCACCATACCCAGTGGCAACAAACCAGCTATCCAAAATAGCAAGATAATTGCATTCAAAGTCAACAATCCTATGGGGAAAGTTCCACCATACCAAACGAGTACCCAAAATAGTAAGAAAGTGTCTGACGCTTTGATTCCTCGCCCTGGAATTTTTATATCGAGTTGAGTGGGAGATTTTTGACATAGAATTCGGCTCCCATAGGGTTGGTGGACAGGGATAAAAGAATTAGGAATACTGCGATTGTTGAGAGCGTCTAAAGCTTGGTGAGCGGTACTAAATCGTTGCTCAACATCCGGTTCTGTAAGCCCTTCAATCCAGCGTACAAAATGAGGCTTTAGGCTGACTCTGTCACTAAACTGAATCCGCATATTTTTCTGGGGTAGGTCGGCAGGCGGAGTTCCTGTGAGTAGATGAATTAAAGTTGCTCCCAAGGCATAAAGATCAGAGGCAGGAACAGCCCGACCTCCAAACTGTTCCATTGGAGCATAGCCATAAGTGCCAACGACTGTAAAGGTTGCTCCCTCAGTTGCTGCTCGGTCTTGCACGGCACCAAAATCCACCAAATAAATCTTCTCATCCGCTCCCAAAATTAAGTTGCTGGGTTTGATGTCGCGATGGAGGACAGCAGGACTAAGTTGGTGCAGATAAATCAAAATTTGCAACACATCTGTGGCAATTTTTCGCACCTCTTGTTCAGAAAATCTCCGTCCCTGAGTCAGCAATTCTTTGAGGGAAGAACCGGGAATATAATTTTGGACTAAGCCAAACCAAAGGATGCGGTCATCGATCGAAAAATAATCGCGGTACTTGGGAATTTGAGGATGGTTAAGTTGCTTTAAAACATGGGCTTCTCGCTCAAACAGTTTGAGGTTATCCCACTGAACTTGGTCACCAAATGCCAGGAGCTTTACAATGGCTGGCTCAGGTGGTTGCTGCGCTAAATCGTTTGCCAACCAAGTCTGACGACCGGCATTCTGTCCTAATTGCTCTTCGAGTTGATAGCGATCGCGCAGTACCTGTCCTACTTGTAGCATCTTGAAGCTAATCCAGTGAAATTTGTAAGGATAATATCGGGATGTGGATACACCTGAGAACTCCCTCCTGAGCCTATCGTACTCAATGCGATCGCCCTTGGGGTGTACTCCGCGAGAGCCTATAGCCGAAGCTAGGGGGTGCTCTTGCTGTGCGATCGCGTTGTGCTGCAATAGCCAAACTTAACGGTCAGCAGTAAAGTAAACAAGCTGTTTCAAATTGTAGATACGGCACCCCTAACACTTGGGAGATAAGATATGCTGTATAGTTTCTGACACACAGATGTTTATTGAATCAAACATAGGAACCCTATGAACCGTCGTTTTTCTTCACGTTTCGGGCTAGTTGCACTAGCCCTATTCGCAGTTCTAACCCTCTCTAGCTGTAATAAAAAATCTGACGAGTCGGCTGATAATAATTCCTCGCCTCCCTCACCGACTACTGCTGAAAGTTCACCTAGCCCAGCTTCTTCTCCGACATCTGCATCAACACAAAAATTGGGAATTGCTCCTAAAGGAACGGATTGTCCTACAGATAGCCCCGTTAAGGCTGTCACCAGTAAAAAACTTGGCAAAATCTACCTGACCACCAAGTCCCCTCAATATAAAACAATTAAGCCAGAGAAGTGTTTTGCAGATGTAGATTCAGCCAAACAGGCTGGTTATGGAGCGTCTCAATAAGCCCAGTGTTACAGTAACTCTTCATCTGGTGCGATCGCTCATTAGCGTTTGCGTAGCATGGTGCGCTAACCACGCAGCTGGGCGATCGCGCTTTGTGGTTTGCTCAACGGGCCTGGTATCTATTTGTGATTTTGTGGTAATAGATTCTTGACATTTTGCCCTAATTCTTTTCAGGAATGGGAGGATAGAATCAGCGTATTGTTGTTGATGTTTTGTATGATCAAATTCAACGGCAGTCCATACCTGTTGTAGCTGTTCTTGAGTCAAGCATTTTTGGAGTTGGCAGGCAACGGCATTTTTCCAGTGTTCTATCTGGCGGTAACTGATAAATTGTCCTCCTTTGTCGAGGCGGTGGACAAACACGATATAGAGCCAGGATTCGATTTTTACAATGAGTGAAGAGGGAATTTTCAATAATTTGGCAATTTGGTGTTTGGTGATACGGAATTTTTGGGCGGGGTTGATGCGGCGAAATAAGGTAGTCATGTTTGCTTGATTTTGTGTTTAATAAATCTCTTGTAAACCGTCAAATTCTGACCCCCCTAGCCCCCCTTATTAAGGGGGGGACAAGAGGTGGAAATTGACTTCTCCCAAGAATTAAAAGTTTCTCTTTCCACTCCCCCCTTACCAAGGGGGGTTGAGGGGGTAAGGGAATTGAGAACGTCAATCTAAGATGTGAATTTAATCTTCTTTTTTGTAACTTGTGCGTTGAAGCTGTTCATCAGGAATATCAAAGAGAACTTCAAATTTAACAGCAGGGATGAAGCGGTTGAGAAAGCGTCGATGATCTTCTGCGTCCTGACGATTGGCAAACCGGGCTACTGTATACCGTCGGGCATCGGGTAGATGTCGGATAATTGCCCAAGGACGGGAGTAGTCTTCAACTGGTGAACGCAGTTCTTGGGGAGTTTTTATGACTTCTCTTCGGATGTTGGTTAAGGTGCGCTCAATCAGTTGCCAAAGCTGTTGCCGTTCGGGGTTGGTCTTGTTGGGGATTAAAGTCCAATCGCTGATGGGTGCTGGTGCGAATATGAGAATGTAATCGTCCTGACCCTCTTTGCAAAGTTTCCAGGATAAGCGTCGGGTCTGTTTGTGGCATTTGTATCCCTGTTGGCGCATGGTTGCACAGATGTTCTCGCCTTCTGATTGAAGGCGCAGCCAGTCGGAGTGTTTCATTGTCAAAATCTGGGTAATGTCTTCATGAAGGGCGATCGCTGCGCTCTAAATTAGCGATCGCCTGCAAGGAACTTTGTTTACTGTTTGGCTGCCAATTTATTTTTTGTTTGGCAGTTATTTTATTTTAGGTTGTGCAATAATTCTGTCAAGAGGCAATTTCTGCTTATGCGATAATTCAAAGGAATGCTCAATGGAAAATACGACGGGGAATGGAGAAGAAGCGCGGCAGACCGAAATCAGACAAGAAGACGATCAGTGTGGGGATACGGATCGAACCAGAGGATTGGGAGAACCTAAATCAGGTAGCAGCCCGTTTAGGAATGACCCGCACGGAACTGATAACTCAAATCTCCCGAGTCAAAAATCCAGAAGATTTACAAGCGTTTCAAGAGGCGAAATATCTGGGGGAATGCTTAGCCAATTAATCTTGGAAACCCAAGAGGAATTGGCTTATCTAGAACGAAAGTTACCTCGTGTAAGGGCGCGGCTTAGTAGTTTTCAGAAGCTGTA
>NZ_DATNPA010000697.1:0-9261 GCF_036703385.1 Allocoleopsis sp.
AGCCACCACCACTGTTAATCCATGTACAGTCGCGATCGCAGAAATGCCCCCTACTAGGCTCAACAGTGCCGCTTCTAGAATGAATTGCGGTCAGGGGTTAGCTTTATAACTCAAGAACGGAGACGCTCTTGCTCTAAGTCGGCTCGATGAATTGAAAACCAAATAACTCTTGGGAATCCCCCGCTATATTGCGTTAGCAATTAGCAGGGGAGGATGTCAATAGGTATACCAGCATGAGATGTCTTAACAAAGGAATCGTGAGATGGCATGGAATACACCTTCCTCTTCAACAGATTTAGTGACGATCTGTGCAGCATTTTGGACAGACTGGGGTGAATTTCCCATTGCAATTCCAATGCCTGCAAGTTTGAGAAAGGGAATATCCGATTCTCCATCTCCAAAGGCAATAACTTCTGAGGGGGAGATGTTCATCAAAGACATTAATAAGTCAAATGCATTCTCTCGCGTTGCATTTTTGTGTGTTGCACTTCCCCATAAAAGATGAGGATGAGCTGCACCGAAGGCCGTAGCGAATTGAAGTGTGCTAAATTGGGCTAGTATTTGGTAAAGAGCCGTTTCTTCATCACTACCTCTGTCTACGGTAAAGCTCACTTTAATGATTTTCTGGGTTGCAATCAACTTACTAAAAGAGATGATTTTAGGGGTTCGATGAAGATATTCGGAATGAATATCAGCGAATGGATGCGCTTGATTGATGTAATAGTCTGTCTGAGTATAAAGCTCAAAGTATAATCCCTGTTGTGACAGTTTCTGGATGAGCATCTCCAGTACCTCTGGCTCAATAGCTTGGGAAAACACAGGCGTTCCTTGATCAGGCTCAACAATCAGCGCTCCTGCACAAAACAGAGAAAGACCATTCACACCTAAATCGCTGGCGATCGCAGATGCACCAAAATAAGGCCGTCCGGTTGCTAAAGAGACTGTAATGTTTTGCTTGAGCAACTGTGCGATCGCATGGCGAGTAGACAAGGAAATTTCATGGTTACGATTGACCAGAGTTCCGTCAATATCGAAGAATACAGCTTTAATTTGCTTAGGCGAGAGTGAGTCCAGTAACTCGATATTTTTCATGATGAGAAAACATTTCAGGAGTTAGGAGAACTGATATTATCAGAAGGAGGATTACTTTGAGGAACGACTGGCGTTCCGGGTTGGAGGGGAGTCTCCGGTGGGGGCAGTATCACTTGATCGCCCAGACGTAAGCCAGCTCTCACTTCTACATTAGTTGTTCCTTCTAGTCCTAGAGTGACGGGTCGTTTTTGCGCCTTGCTATAATCGTCTCGAATCCAGACAAAAGGTTTAGATTCAGAACGCTCAATGGCTGAGGGCTCTACCGTGAGTACGTTCTGTCGTTGCTCTTGAATAATCTCAACGCTGACTTGACTCCCTGGAATTAAGCTACCCGTTGGTTCGTCAAGCTGAACGATCACCGGAACTTTGGCTTGGGGAGATTGGCGTCGGGATGAGCCTTGATTGTCCTCTTGTGCGATCGCGCCTGGATACAAGCTCTTGACTTGTCCCCGATAGGGCTTCGCATCGGGCCCAATCACCCTAATCCGAGCTTTTTGATTGACTCGGACTTTAGTGGCGTCAAGCGTGGATAATTGGAGGGTGACCAGTTCTTGTGCAGGGTTGCCCAGAGTCAGCAGGACATCACCGGGTTTTAGCCCATCCCCATCTTTGACTTTCACATCCAGAACCTTACCCGCAATGGGAGCTGTCACAATATTGTTCTGGAGTTGCTGCTGAATACTTTCTCGCTCCACCTGAAGACGCTTGAGCTCGCTGCGATCAGTGTTGACGGCAGCGCGAGCCTCTTGCAATTGAGACTGAGCCTCGATCACTTTGTCTTGGAGTTGAGAGGGACGCTGTTGTTCCGCTTGAAGACGCTGGAGTTCTAGGGTATCTGCGTTGGCGGTGGTTTGAGCATCCCGCACGGCAAACTCAGCATTGCGGACTTGTTCTTTTTGTTCTTGGAGTTCATTGCCGGGAATGAAGCCTTTTCGATCCAGAATTTCAAGTTGCTGAAGTTTCTGTTGAGCCGCCGCTACCTTTTCTTTGGCTTCTTCTACTTTCTGGCGGCTGCGTTCCAAGATGAGTTCTTGTTTGCGAATCAAAAATTGTTGATTGACTGGCTCTTTAAGTTCCTTTTGAGCCACTGCCAGCTTTTCTTGAGCCTCGTCAATCTTCTGGCGGCTGCGGGAGAGTTTGAGTTCCTGTTTGCGAATCTCTAACTCCTGGTTGTCAAGGTTCGTTTGTCGCTGTTGATTGCGCAGGATGAGCAGTTTCTGACCAAAGCGAATGCGATCGCCAACTTTGACGAGTACCCGATCCACCGTGACTTCTCCAGGAGACTTCAGCTCTTGTTGACCTCCCAGTTCAACAGTACCGCTCTCATTAATCACGAGTTCCACATTGCCTCGCTTCACGGTGAGCAAACGCACCGCAACGGGTTGAGCCGCTCGATTAAACGTCTGAGCATAGATCAGCCAACCCCCAGTGCTGAGTACAGCCAAGGCTCCCGATAAGGCTAACCATCGAACTCCGGCTTTGAATGTCTTTTTTTCCTGAAGGTTCATCATCAACACTTTATCCCCTCAGTTTGCTTCGACAGTCAACCTGTTTCGAGGAAGTATCTGACAGAGTACTAGTAGTTCAAATGGTCTTCCTTCCGTTCTTTGCATGGTAATCTGGCAGGGTGACGCACCAACTCCAAAATGCTATGTCTTCCCAACCTCTTCGGCAAGCCACCCAAAGCAGATGGTGATGGATCAGGCAAGAGTCTTCACTCCCAAGAGGCTGATCGCTAATCATCACATCAGCTGATTTGCATTGGATGCTCTTGCAGGAGGAGGAGTAGGGGCGCACAGCTGTGCGTCCCTACAGTGTTGTGTCTGCAACTGTGAAACCTCATAGAACCGAGCGGTTGAACAGATGCGATCGCTAGGATCAGTGAGCACAGAACAGTGAGCAGTGACCAGCAAGCTCAATACTTAGTGTTTATAGGATTAGGGCGAATGGCACTGACTTAAGCGAAAACGGATCGTTTCTTGGAAAAACCAAGATTGGGGGAATTCCCCCCAAACCCCCCACTGGGGGACGGAGTGCCTACCTAGAGACCCCCTGCACAACGGTTATTTGGTGAGGTAGGAGATTTCTTAAGTCAGTGACATTCGGATTAGGGCAGATTGGCAAGCTGGTCATTTATTTCTGCTGCGCTGCACTAGCGATCGACTGGCCTCTCCTAAAGTTCAGTCTTAACCCAACGGTTCTATGACGTTCAAGAAGTCCATTTACACTCTTTGATACGGATTACCGGAAAAGACTTTCTGATGGATTTCAATATTTCTTTCTTCGCTGAATCGATCTGTGGCATATTCCATTACCATTGGTGATGTTAAGAAAAACCCAGCCTTTTTATCAATCAGCGATCGCGCTTCCAGAGATTCCAAAGCCTCTAGTAGTTTTTGCAAGGATACCGGAGGGGATATATTCTCTCGCAGTTCTGAAAATGAAGTGGGTTGGCGATGAATAGCCAACCATTTAATAATTTCTTGCTCTGCTTCTGACAAGCGATCAAAGTGATGTTCCAAAAGATTGCGAATGTTACCGAAAACAGCTGTGTTTTGTTTTAAAAACTCAGAAATACTTCCATCAAACAACCTTTGAATCGTCGTAGACACGATCTTCAATACCAGCGGATTTCCTGCATAGTATTCCATAAGCTGGTTCCACTCAGCTACTGTTCCCCAAAAAGAACCCTTGGTTCTAAAGATTTCCTGTCCTTCTCCTAGTTGTAAGCCCTTCAATTGTATGACGCGCACGGATAAGCTTTGTCCTTCCAATAGCCCAATTTCCTTAGGCTTTTCCCGACTCGTCAATACTAAACAACTTTGATGGCGTGCTTCCCCCACTCTTGTGAAGAGTTCACCATAACCCTCATAGCCTTTGCGATAGTGCCCAACCGAATAGTGGTATGGCTCTTTTTGCCGATTACAGCCTTGCAGAATTGATTCGATATTATCGAATAACAGTAGACATCGGCGGACTCGTAAATAATGAAGGAGTTGGGAAACTCTACCATCTACCGTTTCTGATAAATCAATTTCCTTATCCTGGGAAAGGAATCGAATCAGCTGGGCTAGGATGTCTTGGATTGGGGGAGCATGGCGTAAACTTCGCCAAATCAGGAACTCGAAATTATCCTGAATCTGTTCTGTTAGCTTCACAGACAGACAGGTTTTGCCCATTCCGCCCATACCCAAGAGTGTCACTAATCGGCAACGATCCTCCAGAATCCACTGTGTCAATGTTGCCAGTTCTTCTGTGCGTCCGTATAAAACGCCAGACTCCGGTGCCTCACCCCAATCAGGTAACACTTGAGCCATTGTACCGCCTCGCGTCTCAACAGACTCAAACTGAATAGTCGGCAGGTCATAATCACTTTGCTCCAGCAATAGATTAAAAGCTCTGAAGCACCGATCCAGAGTTCGCTTATCAACCCCAGTTTCACAAGTAAATACTTTCATCAGGGTATCTGGATCTAAGCCAGTGCGAATACTTAAGTCTTCCAAGGTGTAGCGTCTTTCATGGTTTTCGCGACGTTCCGCCTCAGTTTTTGCCGTCTGAAGTTTCTTTAATCCTTGGGGTGTGAGAACGACACCACGCCTACGTCTCTGTTTTTTTGAATGCATCGGGTTAATCTCGTAGTTAGGTAAATACACGAGTGGGGTAGGCTCTTGCTCAATGTCTATAAAAGACAGGCAAGATGCTTACCTCACTAGATAGGGTTCTACAGAAGTGAAATGAGCGCTGCTTAGTGATGAAGCCTTAAAGACGGAACTCTAACCCGAGTGGAGTCATGATGAGAATAAAGGGCTTTTTAAGAGCCATATTTACACCTTGTAAGGGAACAGTTTATCTAAAGTTGCTGTCAGCAAATAGCACGGACTTCTGAACTATCGAGGAATGTATTTCCGTTTAGACGCTAGGGTAAACAAGCTATCTATGGTCGTCGTTCAAATGCGAATTAGGCTCAACAAGGCCATATCAAAGTAGATGCAGTTCTTCTAGGGTTTAGGGTCATTGACACCTAATCCCTGAATATTATGTTGAATATTCTACTGCAAGATTATTTATTTATGGACTTTTTAATATAAAAATTCTTACATCAAAAATTTTCCGATCTTAAGGCATGTAAAAATGAATTTTGTTTAGTAAATAAGTAGTAAAAACCTTTTACATGAAAGGATTTCAAATATTTTTCACTAGAAACAATTAAATTCGGAAACTAACTTCCTAAAGTTCGGTTGCAACAACCCTAGGCGAAATGGCAAACTAGATTCAAAACAAACACACTAAATCATCTCAATCAATTCCTAATATGAACAAACTGTTAAATATGTATTAAATTGAATGTAAAACATAAAAAAAAAGCATTTTTGGTTATTTGTGATGAACAAGAAACAGTTACTCCAACAATTTAATTGAGGAAAAACTAGGCTTCTACAATATATAAGGAAAATTAAAATGATCGTTGTTGATTTTTTTGCATTTATTTTGTTTGCTGCATTTGCATCGATGATTTGGGGCTCGTTGCAAACTGTTGAAGGTGATAAGGTAAAAGGTTACAAAAAAGAGAATGACGAATTGTGGCTTGAAACTACGGTTCCAGGCAAGAGAAAACCCAGATTCCCAGAGTTGTGGGAACCCGTGATACCTCCGAAAAAGTAATGTTATTGAGGGAGAATACCAAGTTAGTCAGTTTAGATGTGATAGCCAGATAGCATCACAAACTTTTCCAGGGTTGAATCTGACGGCTGAACAGATTTTTCTGGCTGGTAGATGAAGTAGGGAACACAAAAGCGATCGCTCTTTTTCCTGAGTGCAATCTGCGCTTGGCGATCGCACTTATCAGTCTATTGGACAATTGATATCTGTAGGGGTACGACATGTCGTGCCCCTACCCATAATCTAGGCTACCGAGAACCACAATATATAGATCGCCTTGTGGTCAGCTTCACGGCTGCCACAGGCGATCGCACTTCTCCCTATCCCACTACAAAATTCACCAACTTCCCAGGTACAACAATCACCTTCTTAATCTCCTTACCTTCAATGTGACGCTGGGCAACCTCCGACTCACGCGCATATTGTTCCAACGCTTGCTTATCGGCTTGCGACGGAACTTGAATGGTTCCGCGAGTTTTGCCCATAATTTGAATCACCAATGTAATCTCATCAGCAACCAAAGCATCTGGGTCATAGTTAGGCCAAGTTTGAGTATGAACCGACTGCGTATGACCCATTGCTCGCCACAACTCCTCAGCAATATGAGGTGCAAAGGGCGCTAAGAGTGTCATTAAGGTTTCAATCCCTTCGGCATACACAGGTGAGTCTTTGCAATGAGCATCCGTCAAAGCATTGCTCAGTTTCATTAACTCGGAAACTGCCGTGTTGAATTGGTACTCCTCCCCTAAATCGTCGGTAACTTCTTTTATTGCCGTGTGAATAGCTCGCCTCAAATCCTTTTCTTGGCGGGTTGCAGGTTGAACGTTAGCTTGAGAACCTTCAACCTTTAACTTTCCAACCTTCAACCATTCCTCAACCAAACGCCAGACGCGATTGAGAAAGCGGAATTGCCCTTCGACATCCGCCTCATCCCATTCCAAATCTTTTTCCGGCGGTGCCTTAAACAGGATGAACATCCGCGCTGTATCTGCGCCGTACTTGTTAATCACAGCCTCCGGTGCGACGCCGTTGTACTTGGATTTCGACATCGTTTTGTAGGAAACTTCCAACTTTTCCCCAGTTTCTGGGTCTTTTGGGTCGTTGGGGTCTACCTGTGCCGAAGGAATCCATTTGCCGGTGGTGGGGTTCATGTAGGTTAACCCCTGCACCATGCCTTGAGTTAACAGGCGTTGGAACGGTTCATCGAAGTTGAGCAAACCCCTGTCTCGCAATACTTTAGTAAAGAACCGCGAATACAATAAGTGCAAAATCGCGTGCTCAATTCCCCCTACATATTGATCAACTGGCATCCAGTCATTCGTTTTATTGGGGTCAAATACTTGCTTGTCATTCTTGGCATCAGTAAAACGCAAGAAATACCACGAGGAATCAATAAACGTATCCATCGTGTCCGTTTCCCGCTTCGCTGGGGTACCACACGTCGGACAAGGCACATCAGCCCAACCTTCGAGTTGCGCTAAGGACGAAACACGACCCCCCTTAAATTCCACATCTTCCGGCAACTGTACCGGCAAATCGGCTTCTGGCACCGGTACTATCCCACACTTCGGGCAGTGAATCACTGGAATCGGCGCACCCCAGTAACGTTGCCGCGAGATTAACCAATCCCGCAAACGATACTGGATTCGGGCTTTCCCCCATCCTTGCTTTTCGGCGTGTTGAATAACTGCCTGTTTCCCGTCTGTGGAAGCCATGCCATCGAAGGAACCGGAATTAACCATCACTCCAGGTTCTGTGTAAGCCCCTTCGATTTTGGATTTTGGATTTTGGATTTTAGATTCTTCTGACTCCTGACTCCTGACTCCTGACTCCTCATTTTCTGGCACAATCACCACCTTGATGGGCAACTTCTGTTGGGTGGCAAATTGGAAATCCCTGGTATCGTGAGCAGGAACACCCATCACCGCACCCGTACCATACTCATACAGCACGTAGTCAGCAATCCAAATGGGGATTTCTTCCCCAGTAAACGGATTGATGGCTTTGCCCCCCGTAGGAATTCCACGTTTCGGCTTATCCTCTGCGGTGCGTTCTAGTTCACTTTCTTCAGAAACTTCTTGGATAAAGGCATCAACCGCCGCTTTCCGGTCTTGGGTCGTCACTTTGGGCGTCAAGGGATGCTCTGGCGCTAAAACAACATAAGTGACGCCATAAACCGTATCCGGGCGAGTTGTGAACACGGCGATTTTTTCATCCAATCCGATGATGGGAAATTCTAAATAGGCACCAACCGATTTACCAATCCAGTTCGCCTGCATCAGTTTCACCCGTTCCGGCCAACCCGTCAATTTGTCGAGGTCGTTGAGCAATTCCTCGGCATAGTCGGTAATTTTAAAGAACCATTGCCGTAACAATTTGCGTTCGACTTTGGCACCGGAACGCCAAGAACGTCCCTCACTATCCACCTGCTCGTTGGCGAGTACGGTTTGATCGATAGGGTCCCAGTTGACAGCGGCTTCTTTCTGGTAAGCTAATCCCGCCTGGAGAAATTGCAAGAAAATCCACTGCGTCCACTTGTAATAATCCGGGAAACAAGTGGCGAGTTCGCAATCCCAATCGTAGGACAACCCCAATCGCTTTAACTCAGACTGCATCTGAGTGATGTTTTGATACGTCCACTTGGCGGGATGTACCCCCCGTTGAATTGCCGCATTTTCCGCCGGTAAACCAAAGGCATCCCACCCCATCGGGTGCAGTACCCGATAACCTTGCATCCGGTGAACTCTGGCAATCACATCCGTAATTGTATAGTTACGAACGTGACCCATGTGCAGATTACCCGATGGATAGGGGAACATCGACAGGGCGTAGAATTTCGGTTTATCGCTCTCTGTCGGGGTCTGGTCAATACCTTGTTCAGACCAAATCTGTTGCCAATGTGCCTCTATCTCGGCTGGGTTGTAACGGGACTCCACAACACTTGCTCCTACTGGACTCGCTATCTGCCTTTGCTTTCGTAATTTTGACACATCCCCGATTGGGAATTTTGCCGATATGGCTTTGGAATACCAATGGCTTGCATCTATACTACTCATTGTAGTATGTGTTGGCTAGCGCTCGAACCTTGAATTCTGTAAAAGTTTTCGTATACGGCACCCTCAAACCCGGAGAGATTAATTACGATCGCTACTGTGTAGGGAAGGTGGTAGAGGAGAAACCTGCGATCGCCTATGGTCAACTGTATCACCTATCGCTGGGCTACCCAGGGCTTATACTTGGAGAGGGTCAAGTTCAGGGTTTTTTGCTAACCTTTACTGACTCCACCATCTTCGACAGCCTGGATGAGCTAGAAGATTACGACCCAAACCGCAGACCGGAAGATAACGAATATAATCGAGAGCAAATTGAAGTCTATGGCCTAGCAGGGCAATTACTAGGATTGGCTTGGGTCTACTTCATGACACTGGAAAAAGTGCAGTATTTCCAAGGTACTCTCATTCCCTCTGGGTGTTGGACAAGTGCAGCACAGCAGAGATAAATGACCAGCTT
>NZ_DATNPA010000698.1:0-7763 GCF_036703385.1 Allocoleopsis sp.
GTCATACTCGGCTAGTACAATCGACGCACCGCCAAAGGTATCCGTCTCAATCACATCCGCGCCAACTTCCAGGAAGCCTCGGTGTACTTTCTCAACCGCTTCTGGCTTGGTTACGACCAGGTACTCGTTACAGCCTTCGTAGTGCGCCCCCCCAAAGTCTTCTGCTGTTAGGTTTTGCGTCTGAAGGGAGCTTCCCATCGCACCATCGAAGACGATGACAGGGCGTTCCGGGCTATGGAGGCGAGTCAGGAAGGGGCTGTTCATGGACGGCTTCTAAATAAGGATTTGAGATAGGCTGTGGATGATTAGCTTAATCTATATTTGCAAAAATTATAGAGTTTGGGAGCATAAAAGACGATGAACGCACAAACAGCAACTCCATCTACCTTTCCCCAAGAGTCAGCTCCCGCAGAAGCAAGAGTCGTTTTGAGAGGCGTTAGCTGGCAAACCTTCAAGGCATTAATGGCGGATATCGGAGAAGACCGCGCTTGTAGAATTGCCTATGACCAAGGAATATTAGAAATTAGGGTTCCATACGAACAACACGAAGAACCCAAAATATTAATATCCAGCTTTGTGGAAGCTTTAGCCGATGAGCTAGAAATCGAGATTAGACAATTGGGTGCTCTGACTCTGGAACGGGAAGATCTAACTCGTGCTGTAGAACCTGATACTTGTTTCTATATTCAAAATGAATCGCAAGTCAGAGGCAAGGAAATTAAGTTACCCAATGTTCCACCCCCCGATTTAGTTGTGGAGTCAGATTACACTCATTCTTCTTTAAACAAATTTAATATTTATGCTTCTCTGGGGGTTCCTGAACTTTGGAGATATCGCAAGCAGAGTTTACAGGTTTATCAATTGGTAGAGGGAGAATACCAGCTAACGGATAAAAGTTTGGCTTTTCCTTTTATACCTATTGCAGAAGTTCCAGGTTTTATCGAACAAAGTAAAATCATCGGGCAGAGAGCAGCAGTGCGTTTATTTCGGGCAAGAATTAGAGACCTTTTGCCCTAAGTCAATAAATTTTGCTAATAGGCGCAAACAAACACTAACTGTGAGCCAAACCATCTCCAAGCAAACGGTGAGCAGTAAATTCTTGATTTTTGGCATATACATGTTTTTCCAGTTGGCGCTTCTGATCACTAGAATCGCATTATTCCAACCCAGAACTTAATATGGGTAGTCAGCGTCATTGTCTACAATCCCTACTTTCCATCGGGACAAGCGCATATTTGTGAGGTTTACTGATGACCAACGAAGAATTGCTCGAAATTATTGAAAAAGCCGCCAAAGACGAAGTAACATCCCTTGACCTCCACAAACATCAACTGACGGTATTACCAAAAGAACTCGGCAATCTCACCAATCTGACCCGACTCTCTCTCTACGGCAACGAACTTGAAGCCCTGCCCCCACAAATTCTCCAACTCACCCGTCTCAAAGAGCTAGACCTCAGCGGCAATCAACTGACGGCGTTGCCAGAAGAAATTCGCAATCTCACTAATCTGACCAATCTAGCTCTCGATAACAATAAACTGACTGTACTGCCAACAGAAATTGGCAATCTTACTAATCTGACCGGCCTATCCATCGACAGCAATCAACTCATAGCACTTCCCGAAGAAATTTGCAATCTCACAAACCTAACCCGGCTATCTTTTGACAGCAATAGACTAACGGTACTCCCGAAAGGAATTGGGAATCTCACCAATCTGAGCCGACTATCCTGCGAAAGTAATGAATTGACAACACTGCCAACAGAAATTGGCAATCTTATCAATTTGACAGGTTTATCCCTCGACGATAATCAACTAACACAACTGCCAACAGAAATTGGCAATCTCACCAATCTGACTCGACTATCCCTCGATAACAATAAATTGACGGCACTGCCAGAAACTATTGGCAATCTCGTCTCTCTAAAACAGTTATCTCTCGATAATAATAAACTGAAAGCACTCCCGAAAGAAATGGGTAATCTCACCAATTTAACTGTTTTAGCGATCGACGGCAATGAACTGACGGCACTACCAGAAGCAATTGGCAATCTTACAAATCTGGCAACTTTATCCCTCTACAACAATAAATTAACAGTATTACCCAAAGAAATTGGTAATCTTTGTAATCTATCCAAGCTATCCCTCTATAACAATAAACTAACAGCATTGCCCAAAGAAATTGGTAATCTTTCTAATTTGACGAGCCTATCGCTCGACAACAATCCCCTAGCTTCGCCAGCGTCTGAGATAGTTCAGCAAGGAACACAGGCTATTTTGGCCTACTTTAAGGACTAATTGTAGGAGTGGGAGCATCTCGCTCCCAGATTTCGACAAGAAGCAAAATGTCCGCGCAACGAACTGCCACAAATGGATAGTTATTTCGGAATTATTACGTCATCTACAACTTAAGAATCAGTAAGGTAAAGGCTTGTGCGATATTTCATATAAATTAAGCCATTCTCGTTGCGATAGTTATACAACTCTGTTAATCCAGCTATCAATTGCTGCTGTGCTTCTCCTTCTCGTGGGATGTATGAAACACTCATTGCACGACCAATGAGTCCATCTAGATCTAACTCTTGTTGATAGGAGAAGGTGTGGCAACGGACATCCGGGAAAAGTGGACTTGCCAGTAGGGCGTCTACTGACACAAGGCGCGACTCAGCAGGATGATTATGGGATGCTATTTGAACTAAGCGTGTATAGTTTTGCGTGAATTCGTCATCTTTGTCGCGATCGTTCCACACCACCGCCAGCCGTCCCGATCGCTTCAGAATACGGTGAAATTCTATTAGGGTGGGTTCGGGGTCAAACCAATGGAACGCTTGGAAGCAAGTCACCAAATCGACGGATGCATCGGGTAGGTTGGTTGCTTCTGCCGTGCCATCACGGAACTCGACGAATGGGTGAGGTGTTCCCGCTTCTCTCATGGCGGCATTGGGCTCGATCGCAAAAACCCGTACTCCCCGTTGCGCCAAGAGACGCGAGGAGATTCCTGTACCTGCACCCATATCTGCGGCTACCAGTTGCGAAGGATTTCCCAACCCTGCCAAGATAGTTGCGATCGCGTCCTCTGGATAGCTGGGCCGATACTTCGCATAGTCCTCTGCTCGGTCAGAAAATCGACTCAGCGGGTTCATGGTGTGTAGCGGCGTTGTCTCAGCATTCGTTTCAGTCACAAGCATCACCCACTTATTCTGTTTTACTGTCAAGGTAGCAAAAAAGCATCTCTTGAGCAGTGGAAAAGAACGACTCTCATGGCTTTTGGGCACAAAGAAAAGATGAAAATCCCTTTTTCCTACTCCCTACTCCCCAGTCCCTATTTTCAGATTAGCTAGAAGGATGAGGCACTCGGATGAGCTGATTCGCCTTGGGTGAGGAGATTTTAATCGTTGCTCCGTCAGGCCAGCGAATTTCAATTTGTTTAATAACTGGATTCTCACCCAGGCCGAAATGTGCGACAGGCTCCATTTGGCACAGATAACCGCTACCCGCATCAATCACTCGTTTTTGGGTTCGTTCTTCCCCAACTAAGGTAACACTCGCTCCCCGTGCAGGTGCGCCTCGCTCCGTTAAGGGGAGTACCCTAAGCCATGCATTATTATTCTCTGGTGAGGTATATAAGCTGATGGGTTGAACGGCAGCTTCTCCATGAGTGATGAAAAGTTCAAGTTTACCATCCTCATCTAAATCGCCCACAGCCGCACCGGTTCCCGCTCCGTCCGGTTCCCAAGCATCCCCTGTATCGATCGCTTTCCAAGTCCCATCCCGATACGCAAACAGACGATTGGGTTCACCAATATTATTGAAGAATAACTCCTCATAACCATCATTATCAAAATCGGCGGCAATTACCGTTCGGATGGGAGAAGGGATTGCCATATCGGGGGGGGCAACGTCTTTAAAGTGTCCCGGTACTCCTTGTAAATACATCCGGTGCGGCCCTAGCCAATTGCCGTAAACCAGATCAAACCGACCATCTCCATCCGCATCCAACGCCACTAAACCGCGACCATTTTCATCAGGGTCATCGATACCTGCGATTTCGGCAATCTCCTTAAAGGTACCATCCCCTTGGTTGCAAAACAAAAAGTTCCGTCCGTGTTCATTGACGGCAAAAATATCCATGTGATTGGACACCAAGGGGAGGGAAATGACTGAGCGTCCACCTGTGGTTAAGTCCAGTCCCGCTTCTGCTGCAACATCCAGCAAACGACCCTTGTCATTCAGTTCATACAGCCGCATTGGGCCGCCGTAATTAGCGACAAAGAAGCCGTATTGTCCAGTTCCCTTGCGGTCTACGCATATAACGGAACGACCAGCCGTGAGATTGAGAGCATCTCGGTTTTTGGGTAAAGAAAATAGATCTACCCATTTACCCTTGGGGTAATCAAATAAGCGATCGCCAAACTGCTTTCGCCCAGCCAACGTATCTGTATTGAGGACATAGATTTCTTCTCGTCCATCGCCATCTATATCACCCGCTGCAACAGCGATCGCTCGGCGTCCAACATCGGCTAGGGTTTCATCGGCAATGTTGACAAACCCCTCGCCATTGTACTTCAGTACCAGATTCGGACCATTAAACCCTGCAACAAATAATTCAAACGAGCCGTCTCCATCGACATCCGTTACAGCAATGCCATAATTCATCTGAGTAGGGTTATCCAGCAAGAATTTGCTCTTGTTCGTAAACATCTTGGCTGCTTATTTAGGTTCTTTCTCCGATCTTGCACCATTCTCAAGTCGGTAACAGAACCTCCTCGCAGTTTTAACTCCAGACAAAGCGATTGGATAGGGGATGAATATAACTCTAAAAGTTCCCGATACCTAGTTTATGATCAAAAAAAAAATAGCCATAAAAGCAGATTGAAATCTTGGTAAATTCAGCATTTATTCCTATAGAATAGAACCTTATCGCTTAGACAAGAAGCTGAAGATAGTTTCTTGGCGGGTAATGCAATTAGTCAAAATTCAAATTAATATTAATACCCAAGAGACTAAGAGCATTTACACAATTTTTACCTGTGTGTTATTGAATGGTGATTTAGGAAGATTAACTCAAGTTGTATTTAGCAGCAGGTAGGAACTTAATTCCCTGACGGTCTTCGGAAAAATGAATCAACCCGGCCCCTTTGTAAGGTAGGTTCCGGGGCTCAATGTATAGGTGCTAGAGCCCTGAAATGGTATAAACCCAAGCCCTAATTCAATTACCCTAACCCTTGTATCGTTTTCTTTTCGCTCGATGCCGCAGTGTTTGTGCCAGTATTTTCGCTTCCCGTTCTGCCTTAAATAAATCCAAAGTTCGTGATGCTAGAACAAACGACCCGGAGGATTTTTGTTGCACGATTGGGAGATGCACCGCCTGGTACTTACAAATGTCTGCTGCCGCACTCGTCTTTTCCTGCATTGCCTGGAGCGCTTTCCAATCTTGGTTTACTTCAGACGCGATCGCTTTAAACTCAAATACCGCCGCCTCTAACTCTGCTGACAGCTGATTGATACGTTCTGCTTGATGTTTCAGCTCTCCCAATCCCTGAACTGTCCGCTGCCTTAATCCGTGCGGAGGCAAACTAGCTGGGAAAGACAAAAGCGATTTTTGGGGAACATTAGTTTGTTGTGGCAATGGTTTTACGGCTACTGCCTCTAACACCTTCTTTTTAAATACAGGATGCCGATTCAGTTGAATGCACTTAGTCCGAACGAGTTGAATTCCGGCTTGTAGTTCTTTCATGGCGAGAAAGCGGGTACCTGGCTAACATACTTAGTACACTTGTACTATAAATTGACCGAAATAGCAAAGGAGTTCCCATTTCCTCATCTCCCCCTTGCTCTGGGAAGCTAGGGGGGTCAACAATGAAAGAGAAACGCAGCTTATAAACCGATGGCGCTTACCCCCTCGACCATGTTGCCTTTGGACACCAAAGCCCCAAACTTCCAGTTGTCAGATGTGGTATCTGGTCAAACAATATCCTTGGATACCTTTGCGGGTAAGCAGGCATTATTAGTCATGTTTATTTGCCGACACTGTCCCTTCGTGAAGCACGTTCAGTCAGAACTGGCGCAAATTGGCAAAGACTATACTGATTCCGATGTGGCGATTGTGGCAATTAGTGCGAACGATGCCGCAAATTACCCAAGTGACGCACCCGACAAGCTCAAGGAAATGTCAGCTGAACTGGGATTTACCTTTCCGTTTTGCCATGACGAAACCCAGGAAACGGCTAAAGCTTATACCGCTGCTTGTACCCCAGACTTCTTTCTCTTCGATGCCAATCACCAGTTAGTCTACCGAGGACAACTAGATGACAGCCGTCCCAGTAACAATAAACCTGTTACGGGTAAAGATTTACGCTCCGCCCTGGATGCTGTATTGGCCTCTCAACCCGTTAACTCTGAGCAAAAGCCCAGTATTGGCTGCAATATCAAGTGGAAGCCAGGAAATGAACCCGCTTATTAAAGGAGGAAGTATAGGGTTCCTTTTTGTATCCTTTACTCTTTAGCTTTCAGTTGACGAGTTCTCTGCCCGTTTCGAGGTTTAGATGACCTTAATTTAATGTTAAGTTTGTAGCGCACAGCTTCATGAACAACTTTGTAAGAAGCATCAATACCATACTCCTCTTTTAACCAGTTCTTAACAGCTCCATAGCTTTTAAATTGGTCTGAATTTTCCAATTGTTGTCGCAATTGCTCCATTACGGCTTGTGGAATCGCAGGTTTTCTGCCCTGACCTTTCCTGATAACAAGCATTCCTTCCAATCCATCGCTCTTATACTGGTGGAGCCAACGATAGAGGGTTGCTGTGTCTCTGCCAAGAACGACAGCTAAGTCTTTTAAGGTTTGGGTTTTGTTAATTTTTAGCAGGTACAAGGCCAGAATTCGTTCTTTGCCTCTTGCCGTTGTTTGTTTACCTAATAAGGTTTTAAGCTGTTGGGCAGTTTGTGTAATGTTTATTTTGAAAACCCCAGACATGGATCGTACTTTTTATGCGTCGAATACTTTTAATATCAATTATTCATCAAACCAGTGAAACATCAGCAATTACAGGCAATTTCCCAATAGACTAGACTTAAAAATTTTCTCATCCTAGCACTACCCTTTGAAAACAAAAAAGGAACAGGTAAAAAAGGAAAAACGAAGACAACGTTTATAGACAGGATTGTCACAGTTGTCTTCTTTACAACGATGGTTGATTGGAGTAAGTGTAGCGCTCTACCCACAGATACCGGACTGGAGAGATTACGGCAAGCAGCGATCGCATGAAAAGGCAGTGCTGTAGCCAATCGCGCCTAATAATGCGATTGCAGCACTCCACGCCCAAAACCCAACCAATCAGAATACAGAATTTACGGTTCCAGGACGAACCGCATTCGGTAAGCCAATCACGTTAAGCTGGTCAAAATTGAAAACCCAAGCGACTAAATAGGTCTGGGCAACCGAGCCCCATCATAACTAGCGCTCCCAAGCCAATTTTCCACTTTCGTGGCGTTGCCATCTCAAGATAGCTTGATCAGTTTTGTGTTGCACCCAATGTAACAGATATTAACCTGTGTTGTGTTACTTCGCGACATCCAGAGGTGTTGGATTTATGATTATTTGGATGACTCTGTTAAGGTTAAAGGCAACAATGAGCCAGTCGTGATTTCTAAGCTAAGCATTGTGTCAAATAACCACGCACTAATCTAACACCGATGCTCGTTCCGACGAGCCTTGGTCGCTAACACTGATGCTAAGTGTGGGCGATCGTGCTGTTGCACGATC